>JASLEQ010000654.1 GCA_030151135.1 Candidatus Sulfotelmatobacter sp.
ATGTAGACCTGCGATAAAATTCCGCACCCAGGACTGCGGCAATTCTGGCGGTAGTGCCAGAGAAAGGAAGATCGCTTCAGGTTTGCCCCCCATGGCGGCAATGTCACTGAGGCCGCGAGCCAGGCAGCGGTGTCCGACCGAATCGGGTGAGTGCCATTTCCTGCGGAAGTGAACGCCTTCAAGGGTGAAGTCGGTTGTGACAAGAATTTCCCGTCCCGGAACAGAACGCAATACGGCACAGTCATCGCCAATTCCGCGAACAATATGAAGGCCGCCAGCCGAGTGTCCCCGATCCGGCAGATGACGCGCCTGTCGTCGGATCTCGGCGATTAGTGCTCGTTCGGGAAGTGGCACGGCCCTACTATACCCTTGGGCCGGTGTCCGAGGGTGACACACGATTACCCGCCTTCGGTAACCGCGATTTGCCCTTGTGCGTCGTTGACATGGGGAACCCAGTTTGTTACCGTTAACCAGTCATTCACAAAACCTTTGGTCGGAGTCCGTAAGTTCTGCAGGAGCTTCACATTGCAGACAGGATGCACTCAGGATCCGATCGCAGTTCTGGTAGGTGAGGGCTCGAAGCAGTTTCCATTCCCAAGGTGGAAACGCAGCCCAAGAAGAAATCAGGTGGTCCGAACAGGCATTCTGTTAGCAGAGGAACTGGGCCTGAAATTCCGGACCTGATGATTCAAAAACTTAGAGGGAAGGCGATTTGCAAAAGCGCTTCTACATTCTTTTTGTGGCCCGTGGCGACGACGGGCAGCTGCGCAAAATCTCTATTCCTGTCCATTATCTCTACGTTTTCGTGATTGGCGCCGCAATCGGATTCCTGAGCCTGACTGGAATTGCCAGCTCTTATACCCGGATGCTGCTGAAGGTCTCTCAATTTAATCAGCTGCGCACGGAAAAAGATCAGCTCAAGACGAGCTACTCGCGCCTGGAACAGGTTGCCAAGGAGCGCGATGTCCAAGTCGCTTCGCTCGGCTCCATCGCCAGCGAAGTGTCCGCCTTATATGGACTTAAGGCAGCGCCAACGCTCGTGACCGCCGGCTCCGAGCAGATTCAAGACGCCGATGTGAGCTCTTCACTCGACCAGTTGCACGCTTTGCGCACGTCAGCCCTGAGCGGCGCAACCATGGTCGGCCTGACCATGGGATTGACTCGCAACGTGACGACGGCGGACTGGGTCCGCGCCAATTCTGCCCCCAACCTTTGGCCTGTGGAAGGCCAGGTGACGGGCAGCTTTGGGGAACGGATCGATCCGTTCAACGGCGAGGGTGCATTCCACAGTGGAGTCGATATCGGCAGCAGCTACGGGCATCCGATCGTCGCCCCTGCCGATGGCGTTGTTACCCTGACCGACACGATGGGCGGTTATGGCAAGACGATCATGATCGACCACGGGAACGGCATCAGCACACGCTACGGACATCTTTCCGGCTTCGCGGTCACCGCTGGCCAGAGGGTGCAACGCGGCGAGTTAATTGGTTATGTCGGCGAAAGCGGCCGGTCCACAGGCCCTCATCTTCACTATGAAGTTCGCATTAACGATACCCCGGTGAACCCGTACAAATATCTGCGCATGACGGTGGCCCACTCCGGCGGCTTTCCGACCGGCAGCTAACGGTCCAGTAACTCCAGCCTTTCTCCACGACTCCGTTCTCCCCTCAAAATCCCTCGTTACCGCCGTAATGGGCTGCATTCAAGTCGACGTCAGATCACATCCAGTTGAGCGCTACGATAGTACGGACCGGCTTCAGATGTGTGGGGGATAGCGCTGGGTCCAAGGGATTCTCGATGGAGAAGTCCGACACAAAGCAATTTGGACGGTATGAGGTTGTGGCCGAGCTTGGCCGTGGAGCCATGGGCGTTGTCTACCGGGCTCGCGATCCGCAGATCGACCGGCTCGTCGCCGTCAAGACGATTTCAATGTGGGGTGCGCCGGCCGAAGAGGAGCAGGAATTCCGCCTTCGCTTCATGAATGAGGCTCAGGCCGCTGGCCGCCTGCATCATCCCGGAATCGTTGCGGTATTTGACGTTGGGGAAAACCCGGAAAATAAAGATCCCTACATCGTTCTCGAATACGTCGCCGGAGAATCTCTGAGCCGCATTCTCTCGCGCGAAAAGAAGGTGGCACTTCCCCGCGCCTTGAAACTCGCGGAAGAGATCGCGGACGCCCTGGCGTATGCGCACAACCAGGGCGTGATCCATCGCGACATCAAGCCAGCCAACATCATTGTCACGCAGGATGGACACGCCAAGATCGCGGACTTCGGCATCGCCAAACTGAACCTGGCGCACTTCACAATTCCCGGACGGGTCTTGGGAACACCAGCCTACATGTCTCCCGAGCAATTGAGTGGACAATCCTGCGACGGGCGGTCCGACGTATTTTCTCTGGGAGTCATTCTCTACACCATGGTCGTAGGCCATTCGCCCTTTCAAGGTGACAGTGCCACGACTGTGTGCTTCAAAGTTGCCAATCGGGAGCCGATCGCTGCCAGCGCCTTGGACATGACCCTGCCGCCCCAGCTTGATGCCGTGATTTCGCGCGCG
>JASLEQ010000707.1 GCA_030151135.1 Candidatus Sulfotelmatobacter sp.
GTGGATGCGCAACATGAAGACCCGCAAACTGTGGCGCGTGAATTTCTGAAATCGAAGAAGCTGATTCCCTGAGAAAATCAGATTGTCAGCGTCCCCTGCATGACGAGAACCGCGTCTCCCCTGAGGCGCACCCGGTCGTCCACGATTTCGCACCATAGTTCGCCGCCGCGTTTCGATAGCTGCCGTGCATGCAGTTCATTCTTGCCAAGCCGCCTGGACCAGTAAGGAGTCAGCGCGCAGTGCAGTGAGCCGGTAACGGCATCTTCGGCCACCCCGTAGGAGGGAGCGAAATAGCGGGATACGAAATCCTCATCTTCTCCCGGAGCGGTAAGGGCCGCGGCATACGGATGCAGGCTCTTGAGCAGGTTGAAGTCGGGCTGTGCTGCAATCACGGCGGCGCTGTCATTCAAGACGGCGATCCAAGTTTGATTCACGCAGAATATCTCAGACGGAGCACGAAGCAGTCCCAATACCTTCCTCAGTTGCTCGGAATCCGGCGCAGCAGTGTCCGGAAAGAGGGCGGGGAAGTCCATCTGAAGAAGCTCTCCGGCCCGGCGGACCTCCAAAATTCCGCTTTGCCCCGTCTTGAATCGCACCGTTTCGTTGGGCTGATCCCTGACTTTGAGGGCTATCAAGGCCGCCGCTAGCGTCCCATGACCACAAAGCCTGATTTCGCAAAGGGTTGTAAACCAACGGAGTTCGAATCCTTCTGGGCTTTCGACCATAAATGCCGTCGCTGGAAGGTTATTTTCTGCAGCGACCTTGCGAAGGGACTCGTCATCTAACCACGAGTCTAAAAGGCAGACAGCGGCTGGATTGCCGGTGTGGGGGCGACTTGAGAACGCGTCAACATGATAAATCGGAATGCGCACCGGGCTATTTTATCTGCGTTCTTGCAAAATCCCGTGACTTCCAAGGCCGCAAGGAATCTAAACCAAAGCCTGTTTGAAGAACCCCAGTAATGTGGAGCGCTGCCCGCGTGTAGCCGTTGCGCAAATCAATGGAGGCCGAATGCTGACTGCTGAAACTCAATCCGCAATACAGCCGTTGGTTGAAAGGCTTACGGACGCTCGCCGCCACAGCGATGCGCTGTTCGATATTGTCCGGAAAGAACGCATTTTTGACCGGCCAATTCCTGAGCGGCACCGGATCATCTTTTACGTAGGTCATCTGGAAGCGTTCGACTGGAACCTGCTGCGGGAGGTTCTCGGCGCCAATATTTTTCATCCTGAGTTTGACCGGCTGTTTGCCTTCGGGATCGATCCCGTGGGCGGAGGCCTGCCGAACGATCAGCCATCGGACTGGCCGTCCGTCGCTGCGGTGCACGGATATGTCCGCGAGATCCGCGACAGGCTGGACGAGAAACTCGCGACGGATCTCAATCCGCGGCAGTACACAAGGGATGGCTTCGGGCTGGATGTGCTGCTCAACGTTGCCGTCGAGCACCGGTTGATGCACCTTGAGACCTTGGCCTACATGTTCCATCAATTGCCTCTTGCAAGCAAAGTCAAGCCGCCGATCCCGAAAGTTCAGCCGACCTCCTCGATTTCTTCATTTCCCATGGTTCGAATTCCTGCCGGGTCCATGACCTTAGGGCTGCCCCGGAGGGGGAACACATTCGGTTGGGACAATGAGTTTGAATCGCATACCGTGGATGTTCCTGCGTTCGAGATCGACCAGTACATGATCACGAATGGCCAGTTTCTCGAGTTCATGAAGCAGGGCGGTTACGATACTCGATCGTTGTGGAGCGACGACGATTGGCAGTGGAGAACCGCGAGCGGCATCACGCATCCGGTGTTTTGGAGGAAGTCCGGAGACGGCTGGATGTACCGGGGAATGTTCGAGGAGGCTGAGCTGCCGCTGGATTCGCCAGCGTACGTCAGTCACGCGGAGGCCTCGGCGTATGCGAGATGGACGGGGAAGGCGCTCCCGAATGAAGAACAGTGGAACCGCGCCGCCTACGGCAGTCCGGATGAAGGGCGAAGATCCTATCCATGGGGGAATCAGCAGCCGACAGCCGAGTTCGGCAATTTTGATTTCACCGGGTGGGACCCTGTCCCGGTGAATGCTCATCCGCAGGGTCGGAGCGCATTTGGCGTAGAGGGAATGCTCGGGAACGGGTGGGAGTGGACGTCGACTCCCTTTGGCCCGTATCCGGGATTCCAGCCCTTTCCGTTTTATCGCGGGTACTCCGCGGACTTTTTCGATGGCAAGCACTTCATCATGAAAGGCGGGTCGCCACGCACGGCTGCCTGCATGCTGCGGCCGACATTCCGCAACTGGTTTCAATCTCACTATCAATACGTGTACGCGGGATTTCGCTGCGTGAACACTTAGCCCAAGGAGCAATGCATGCTGGTTCATGCTATTCCCGCTAATGCGTCCTATGAGTTTGCCGCGGATGTTCGCGCAGGACTGACGCGTCCCGGACAAAAGGAACTGCCGTCGAAATATCTCTATGACGATGTCGGTTCGGCGCTATTCGAAGTTATCAGCCATTTACCGGAGTATGGCCTGACGCGAGCCGATGAGCGCGTGTTGCGTCGAAATGCGAGTGACATTGTAGACCGGCTGACTGGCCCGGTCGCAGTGGCGGAACTCGGGAGCGGCAGCGGGCGAAAGACTCGCTGGTTGCTGGAAGCCCTGTGCCGCCGGCAGCGGACTTCGTACTATCCTGTGGAGATTTCTCACTCCGCGCTGGTCATGTGCGAGCGTGAACTCAGCGACATCGATGCGATCAGCATCGTCGGTTTCGAGCGTGAATACCTTGATGGTCTTTTGGAAGTCGCGGCCCGCCGGAAAGCCGGTCAGCATCTTTTTGTTCTCTTCTTGGGCAGCACGATTGGCAACTTCGACCGCGCGGCCGGGGTCCGATTTCTTTCCGAGGTCCGGTGTATCCTTCAACCCGGGGATTCGCTGCTTTTGGGAACGGACCTGGAG
>JASLEQ010000757.1 GCA_030151135.1 Candidatus Sulfotelmatobacter sp.
GCATGCCGTTGCGGCAGGTGACAATAGCGCGCTCAATGACGTTCTCAAGTTCCCGTACGTTCCCCGGCCAATCGTAGGCCATCAGCACCTTCAAGGCAGCCGGCGAGATGCCGTGGACTTCTTTGCCCAACTCTGACGAGATCCGCTGAACGAAATGCTCCGCGAGTAAAGGAACATCTTCGCGGCGCTCTCGCAGCGCGGGTAAACGAATTTCGATGACATTCAAGCGATAGTACAAATCCTCCCGGAACCTTCCCTGCTGCGTTTCTTGGGAAAGATTCTTGTTGGTTGCGGCAATGATGCGAACATCGACCTGAACTTCCTCCGTGCCGCCGACTCGATAGAAACGACGTTCCTGGAGGACGCGCAGAAGATCGGCCTGCAGTTTGGGAGAGATGTCTCCGATCTCGTCTAAGAAAATGGTGCCTCCGTTCGCAAATTCGAACTTACCTTTGGCTTGTCCATTTGCGCCAGTGAAGGCGCCTTTTTCATAGCCAAACAGCTCGCTTTCGAGCAGGGTTTCGGTAAGGGCAGCGCAACTGACGACGACGAATGGTCTTTCAGCGCGATTGCCGGAGTAGTGAACGGCACGCGCAATCAGTTCTTTGCCGGTCCCGCTTTCTCCGCGAATCAGGACCGTGCTTCTGAGGCTGGCGACTTCCTGGGTAAGAGCCAGGATCTCTTCCATGCGCGGATTTTTCGTGATGACGTCGTGATGACGATACTGCCGAGTAAGCTTCTTGCGCAGGATGGCATTTTCGCTTTGGAGCTTTTTTAATTTCAGGATGCGCGAAACCAGCATGGAGATTTCCTGCGGATTGCAGGGCTTCACGATATATTCCTGCGCGCCCTCCTTCATGGCCTGAATCGCGGTGTCGACCGTGGCGTAGGCAGTAATAATGATGACCGAGGCCTCGGAACGCACGCGGTGGATTTCCATCATGGTTTCGATGCCGTCCATGCCGCCGGGCATCTTCAGGTCGACAAAGCAGATGGCGTAATCCGTTGCCTTGGCGAACTCGATCGCTTTCTGCCCGTTTGAGGCAGTGTCGACGCTATACCCGTCTTCGCGCAACCAAGCGGCCATCGATTCGCACATTACGTCTTCATCGTCGACGACGAGGATTGGCCAATTCTTTTTCATATTCCTCCGTCCAGGGATGCAAAGCGCTGCGCCAATTGCAATCCGCAGCGGTCACAGTACCGCTCGCTCTTCGTATCGACCATCCCAATGTGCGTTGAGAGACTCATCGCGCATTTTTGTTGTGCGCAGTGCACCAAACCGAACGTGTGTCCCATTTCATGCAGAACCTCTTTCGTCAGGCGTTCGCGTAAGACATTCTCTTGCGACGGTAATCCATAGAATTCCTGTTGAAGGCGGCACAGCGATACCACGGCTACCTGTCCGTCAAGCTGCGCTTGTCCGAAAAGAAAACTCAGCATCGGGATGGCGAGATCAACATCCGTGATTCCCAAAACGCGAGTGGCGTCCGGCGGAGCGCATTGAGCGAGCATTCGCATAATCTCGACGGACTGATACTGTTTCCTCTTCGGATCGAAAGCGCCTTCAGGGATTGGCAATTTGGCCAAACGCCTGGCAGGTAACGGGAACCATTCCGCTGCCGCATCCGTGATCCACTGCCACACCTTCTCCTGAATTTCTCCGACGGGGACAAGGTAAAGCGCGCTCACACAGTCTGCACCTGCACTTCCCGAAAAGCTGAATCGGTCTTACGCGATTTCAGCGGAACTGTGACGGTGAAAGTCGTACCGACATTCCGCTGGCTTGAGACTTCGACTTCCCCATCGTGTGCTTTCACGATGCCGTACAGCACCGCGAGACCAAGGCCGACACCTTTCCCGTCAGCCTTTGTTGTGAAAAACGGATCGAAGATTTTGGAAAGATTCTCTGGCGCGATGCCTTCGCCAGTGTCTTGAACAGAGAGCTCAACATTAGCGTTCTGATCGACCAGGCGGGTGCGCAGTGTAAGCGTCCCGCCGCCCTTGGGTTGCATGGCTTGAGCACCATTCAGAACGAGATTCAGAACCACCTGTTGCATCTGCGACGAATCGCACTCTACTGGCGGCAAGGTTTCCTGCAGATCAAGGACGATCTCGGTGCTGAGCAGTTTGAGTTTGTGCTGAGCGAGGTTTGTGGTGGTGCGAATCAGCTTGTTGAGGTCAGCGGGGGCGCGCTGGGGTTTGGAGCGGCGGGAGAATGACAAGAGATCGGAGACGATGCGTCCGACGCGCGCGGTCTCGGTCGAGATCAGGCCGAGATACTTGCGAAATTCAGCCTCGCGACCAGGAGGATAAGCGCCACTAGCCATGAGGCGTTCGAGCAGCATGGAGAGATTGAGCACACCGGAGACGGGATTATTAATTTCGTGCGCGACGCTTGCGGCCAGCTGTCCGAGCGAGGCGAGACGGTCGGACTGGATCAATTTCCGTTGGGCGCTCTGGAGTTGTTGGGTGCGTTCCTCGACTTTGATTTCGAGCGTCTGCTGCATATCGTTGAGGTCGTTCACCGCAACTTTCAAGCGCTCGCGCATGCGGTTGAAGGAATCGACCAACTCATCGAGTTCCTGGCTGCGCTCGGTAATCTCGATGTGCTGATCGAGATCCATCTCGCTAACCGCCTTTGTCGCTTTTATGAGCTGCCGAATTGGAGTTCCGACGAAGCGGCGCGTAAACAAAATCACGAAAGCGGCGCCAATGCCGACCTCGAGTAAAGTCCAGAGAATGGTCTGAAGAGTGATACTTCGGGTCTGCGCTTTTACGGGATCTAGGCGCAGAGCGACATCCACCACCCCAAGGACCTTTGTAGAGGAATTGTGGGCGTGGCAGCTGGCATTGCTGCAGGAGGGTTCGTTATAGATGGGCGTGACCATGCTGATGGTCTTCAGACCCTCAGGGCTATTGGTGTATCGAACCCGCGACGCCTGGACCGGCTTTTCGACGATTGGACCTTTACTGTGGCAGGTGGTGCATACATCGTTGCTCAAGGCAACGGTACCCTGGCGGGGCTGTTCGTGGGCGTCGGTGGAGAAGACCAGGCGGCCTTCGCGGTTGAACATGCGAATGCGGTCGACGCCTTCCTTGTCGGCGATGGTCTGCATGATCTGGTAGGCGGCCCGGCGGTCGTCATCGAGCATGAACTGCCAGGTGGCGCTGGTGATGCTGCGTGAGAGTTCGTCGGCACCCAGCACCATCGTGTCGACGAGCTGTTTTTTTTGGGTTCGAAAATTGAGGTAACCGCTGACTCCGCTGATCGCAACGATCAGAACCGTCAGCGACAGAATCAGCTTGGGGCCAAGTTTGCGAGGCATGGAGGCGTTTGAACGGGCGGCTCAATCCCTGGGCGGTGACCTGTCGCAGGGCATTTTCTCCTGATTAAAGGTAGCTACCGCTGTCGGCTTCAGCCGTGATTCGTCGCTCCACCTCTTGTGATCTGTATCACAGCAGGCCCATTTCTTTTGCGGCCGTCAGAAAACATTGAAAAGACAGTAGATGAGTGCGGTAGGCGGGGCTTCTTACCCCATGAATATAGGGGAAACACTGTATACGTGCCGTATAAAGAACCTGAGAGCATATTACGTTTTGCTTCCAGTTCCCGGGATTTACAGTGACAGCCAAGAGCCTTCTTTGCATAGACGACGATTCTGAAATCCTCCGGCAAAGGGCCTTGCTGCTTGAGGCTAGTGGCTATTCTGTTTCGACCACGACGTCCGGCCGGGAGGCGCTGGATATGTTAGCGGCCGGTAAACATGTGGATATGGTGCTCCTGGATTACGCGATGCCGGAGATGAGCGGGGATGAGCTTGCACGACAACTCAGGAGGGGTTATTCAGAAATCCCTCTCATTGCCGTGTCGGCGGCGGAC
>JASLEQ010000777.1 GCA_030151135.1 Candidatus Sulfotelmatobacter sp.
CCGTCCAGTCCGGCAAACAACGCAAACCCCCGGGACGGTGGCAGCGCCTCTGCGGACACGAAGGCCTCCTCCGACAAGAGTTCTTCCGATACCGCAAGCGACGACTCGTCGGCCGATGAATCGGCGGAAGAGCCTGCCGCGGCGGCGCCAAAACCAAGAGCCGAGCCTGCTGCCAAACCGCGCGCGGCCATTCCCGCCGATCCGGTCATTGAGGCTAGAAAATATTTATACGGAAAAGGTGCGGCGCAGGATTGCGAGCACGGATTACGCCTGCTCAAGCCAGCCGCGAATTCCGGGAATGCAAAGGCCATGATCGAGATGGGCGCGCTCTATTCCGCCGGACTGTGTACCCCTCACGATTTACCTACCGCCTATCGCTGGTTCGCCACCGCTCTTCGTAAAGAACCTGACAATCAATCCGTCCAGTCAGACCTGCAAAAGCTATGGGGTGAGATGACCCAGCCTGAGCGGCAACTGGCGATCAAACTGAGCCAGTGAACCGGCCAACGGAATCCATCGCATCCAACCAAGTATGACGATATCGGGACGTCGCTTTTCTGCCGCTGCCGTTCTGTTAGTGTCGCTGCTTGCAAATGGCGCCTCCGCTCGCGCGCAAACGAAGCCCCAAACGAGTGCGCCTCCTTCGCAGCAATCCATGGGCAGCCGGAAAGATTGGGTTGGACTTCCAAATTTCGGCGAGGTGGCTCCGAACCTCTTCCGCGGCGGGCAACCGGGCGTGGATGGACTCGAGAGCCTGAAAAAGATGGGCGTATCGATCGTGATCGATATGCGCAGCGGGCCTAACGACAACGAAAAGCGGGCCGTCACAAAACTCGGCATGAAGTACGTTTCGATTCCATGGCACTGCCCGTTCCCGTCGGACGAAACATTTGCCAGGTTCCTGAAGGTGGTTGACGACAACCGCGACAAGAAGGTTTTTGTGCACTGCCGCCTGGGAGACGACCGGACTGGCATGGCTGTAGCCGCGTATCGAATGGCCGACGAGGGATGGTCCGCGGATCGGGCCTTGGACGAAATGGAAAGATTCGGATTCGACTGGCGACATCACGTGATCTGCCCCACGCTGCAGAAATATGAGAAGAGCTTTCCGGCCCGATTGCAGAAGGATGACGCCTTCAAGGAATTTCGCGAGACCAGGGCTGCAAAGTAATCGCCGACGCCAAACAGTCGCTCCCAACGCCCCCTTCAAAATCAAAGTCGCGATTCAACCAGCCAGTTTCCGGCGCGTCATCGGAAAGCCATATGCTACGATCGCCTTAGCGCAGAAGGGCGCATCCGGGCCGCGGAAAGGACAGAAGTCCACCTTGCGTTATCACAATCTGAACACGAACTGACTTTCTGCCCATTAATATGCGGACCGCGGGCACACGAAAGGACGTTCGTCATGCCGGTACGACCTCTTCCACCCGATCCCAATCTCGAACACCTTAAATATCAAGCCAAAGATTTGCTGAAGGGTCATTCGGCGCACGACGTGTCAGTAGCCCAACGCATTCGTGAGTTCCATCCGCAACTGAATCGCGCGTCTGACGCCAAAATCTTTACAGCGCAATTTCGTTTGAGCGATGCGCAACTTACGATCGCGCGCGAGTATGGGTTCGCTACCTGGGCCCGGCTGAAGCGGCGCTTGGAGAAACCCAGGCCAAGCGATGACATCACCCGACCCCACCACGAGCGCATCGAAGACCCGGTATTTCGCCGCGCGGTGGAGATGCTGGATGCAGGCGATCTCGACGCGCTGCGCACTCATCTCAAAAAACATCCCGGGCTGACTCGGCAGCGGGTTGAATTTGAGGGCGGAAATTATTTTCGCAATCCCACGCTGCTGGAGTTTGTCGCGGAAAATCCAATACGCCGGGGAAAGCTACCCGCGAATATTGTCGCGGTCGCGGAAGCCATCGTAAGCGCCGGGGTTGAGCAGGCTTCGCTCGACGAAACTTTGATGCTGGTCGCAACCGGCTGCGTTCCGCGGGAATGCGGCGTGCAGACGGCGATGATCGAAATGCTTTGCCGTCATGGCGCAGGTCCAGAACGGGCGGCCGCGGCCGCTGCGGTGCTCTTCGAGTTGGAGGCAGTCAAAACTCTTCTGACCTGCGGAGCCCAGGTCACACTGCCGATTGCCGCCGCCCTGGGGTTCGACCACGATGTGAAACGCTTGTTGCCCATCGCCAGTGAGGAAGAGCGTCACCTTGCATTGGCCGTTGCCGCTCAGTACGGGCGCACTGAAATTGTGCGGCTTATGCTCGATGCCGGGGAAGATCCCAACCGGTTCAATCCTCCGGGCGGACATGCCCATTCCACTCCGCTGCACCAGGCCGCCGGCAACGGTCATCTGGAAACCGTGAAGCTGCTGGTCGCGCGTGGCGCGAAAACGGATACGAAAGATATTCTTTTCGGCGGAACTCCGCTCGGCTGGGCGCGCCATGGCGGGAAAAAAGACGTAGAAGCCTACCTGCGGTCACTCGAGAAAACACAGCCCGTTCGCCGCGAATGAAAAGTTTGATCGTGCTTCGACCGTTGGCTGAAACGCCGATCCTCACACGGAACGGGGATCTTAGGATTTCGCTATGGCGATCGCCCCGCGCACGTGACCCTTCGACTGCTTTAATGCCGCCGATGCTTTCGACCGGCTCACTCCGGCGGCCAGCATGACCACGGCAACCGGCGTGCGATTGCCGCTGTCCTTCAGAGCGTGTGCGGCGCTTTCATGATCGGCTCCCGTGGCTTGCTCGACAATCCGGATCGCTCGCTGCACCAGCTTCTCATTCTTTGTCCACACATTCACCATCAGATTTCCGTAGACATAGCCGAGACGCGTCATGGCTCCCGTGGAAATCATGTTCAGGACCATTTTGTGGGCAGTGCCCGCCTTCATGCGCGACGATCCGGCAACGACTTCCGGACCTACTTCGGTGACGATCGCTAAATCCGCCGCCCGCTCGAGCGGAGAATCACGGTTGCAGGTGAGAGCGATAGTGTGAGCGCCGCGTTTGCCGGCGTATTCCAGCGCGGCGGTGGTGAACGGAGTGCGACCGCTCGACGCGATGCCGAGCACGACATCGTTTTTGCGCGGCTTACGTTTCTTGATCTCCTGCACGGCGAGCTTGGTGTCGTCTTCGCTCGCCTCGGTGGACGAGCCGAGAGCGCGCGCGCCTCCCGCCATGATGTACTGCACGGTCTGCGGACTGGTATTAAATGTGGGTTGAATTTCCGAAGCGTCGAGGGCGCCCAGTCGTCCGCTGGTTCCGGCCCCCACGTAAATCAGCCGCCCTCCGTGACTAAGGCCGTCGGCCACGATATCGATGGCGCGCGCAATTTGCGGCAGGGCTTTGCCTACGGCCGACGCGATCGTGGAGTCCTCATGGTTAATGAGGCGTGCGATCTCAAGTGAGGACATCTGGTCAAGATTCGACGCCGTGCTGAGAATCTGTTCTGTGGAGAGTTGCCTCAGATCGGAATGCTGGGCCCGGTTTCCGTTCAAGTCGTATGCCTCTCAGTCCAAACTGGTGACTGCCTATTCTACGGGTTTCTTCGCGTTTAGTTTGACGATTTAATACACCATTTCGATCAGCGTTGTAGAAAGTTGCGCCCCGCAAAAGCAAACGCTCTCAATTACTGCGCGTCGAAGACCTAGGTCAGCCCGGCCTTTCCGAGGGATTCGATGACGGCATCATGAAATTGTGGACGCACTTGCTTGATCGCTTGATTCGAGCAATCGGGCCACGTGCGGTTGGTGAGCAGCGTGATGGACAGTTCACGGTCGGGATCGATCCACAACGATGTGCCGGTGTAGCCGAGATGTCCGTACGATCTCGCTCCAAAGTATTTTCCGGATTGCGAGGGGCTCGACGGCGTGTCCCAGCCAAGGGCGCGCGAACTGTTCGGCGTAGGGTCGCGCCGGGTGAAGAGGGCAATGGTTGCAGGACGAAGGATGGGAGCACCGCCGCGCAGCATGATCTGAGCAAATTTTGCGATGTCCTCTACTGTTGAGAACAGGCCCGCGTGTCCGGCGACGCCACCAATCACATGGGCGTTTTCATCCTGCACCTCGCCCTGGATGATGCGATTGCGAAAAGTGCTGCGGGGCTTCTGCTCGCGATCGCTCGGCTTTGCATCCGGCGGATGCCGTTCGCCGGCGCCCGCGCCACCTCCATCTTCTCTCTCGTCGGCAGTGGGAGGGATGGTTCGACGCATCTCTGGCGGAGGAGTGAAAGTTGTACTCTTCATCGCAAGGGGGCCAAAGATTTCACGCCGGCAAAAGGTGTCCAGGCCGCCTGCTGCCAGGCGTCCAAGGGCAACGCCGAGAATGATAAATCCGATGTCGCTGTATTCGGCGCGTGTTCCGGGGTCGGCTGATAACGGCACGTTGAATGCCGCATTGAGAAGTTCGGCGCGCGATCGTGCTTTCAGGTAAAGCTTTTCATAGGCAGGCAGCCCCGAGGAGTGGGCCAGCAGCATCCGGAAAGTGACGTCGTGACGCCGAGGGTCCGAGCCCGAAGAGGAATCGAGCAGAAACTCCGGAACGACGCTAATGACAGGCGCATCCAGTTGAAGGATGCCACGCTCATGCAGCAGCATCGCCATCATGGTTGTGGCGATCGGTTTCGTCAGGGATGCGAGGTCGAAGGGCGTTGCGGGCGTGGCGGGGCCATTCGAGAATGGAGTCCTCGCGACATCCCTTTCATACACCAAACTACCGAAAGCCTTTTGCGCGATCAGTTTCCCGGCGACGGTGACGGCGATCGACGCGCAGGGAAAGACCGCCGCCGCAATCGCCGCTCGCACGCTTTCGAATGCGGTCGAGAAGACCTCATCCTGCTTCTCGAAATCGTTTCTTAGAATTGGCGTGTTCGTCTCGATGCAGCGTTCTCAGGCTTTTATAAGCTTGAAGAAATCTATCACCACCGCCGATTCAGAGTTGCCGGCCGATTGTACTGGGATGGTTCGCACCTATCGGCGTCCTACTTTGGTTTCTTGAGTTGCGGGTTCGCGGTTGTGTACAGTCAGTACATCCGTATTTTCAATCCCAATTCGATTCAGGGACGGCCCGTGCGTCTTCGTCATAACCGTGTGTCTTCATCTTTCGTCTGCTTCACCTTACTTTTTTTGACCATCAACGCAGCCTTTGCAGCAGACCCGCAAAATCCCGCCTCGACAAAAGCGCCGACGCCAAAGGCCGACGTACGCCTCGGCGACGTCGACGCGATCATCAATCAGGCCATCGCAGAGGGGAATATCCCGGGAGCGGTGCTGGTGGTGGGGCACAACGGGAAGGTCGTTTACCGCAAAGCCTATGGCAGCCGTTCGCTGGAACCTCGCCGCGAGCCCATGACGCTGGACA
>JASLEQ010000778.1 GCA_030151135.1 Candidatus Sulfotelmatobacter sp.
GTTGTAGTCGAACCGCCCGCGCGCTCCGGCCAGCGAAGCGTATCCGTGCACGGTCGAAAAATTTCCGCCATCAGCACCAAACCTGAGCTCGGGAGTCGGCGTGCTCCCCGTGCGAGTCCACACCTGTACCACGCTGGTCATCGCATCCGAGCCATACAGCGTACTCTGCGCGCCGCGCACGAATTCCATGCGCTCGGCCTGGTCCAAGGGAAGAGTGCCAAAGTCGAAGGTGCCTCCGGGTTCGTTGACGGTGACACCGTCAACAATGACCTTGTTGTACCGCGACTCGCCGCCTCGCACGAACAGTGAAGTCAACCCTCCGTGCTGCCCGGCATCGTTCACAATCGCGCCCGGAAGAAATCGCAGCGCGTCCGATGCGGCGGCGGGCTGCATGGTGATTAGTTGTGATCCGTTCAGGGTATCGGTGTCTGCGCCTGCAGCTTCCCCCGGTACCGGAGTGCGCGTCCCCGTTACCACCACAGTTTCCGCGGCGGTCGCGAGATGAAGCGTAACCGTAAGGTCTCGCTCGCCAGCGGCGACCGTTTCAACCGCGAAGCCGGGGGCAAGAATTTTGATTTGCGACGGCCCATCAAAAGAACTGTGGAGGATCGCGCTTCCTTCAGCAGATGTGCTTTGACTGGCGAGAAGGCGTCCGTTCGAGGTCGCAATCAGCTGGACCTGCGCGCCTGCAACCGCGGCAGAATGTGGGTCGAGTACTTTAACGGTGATGTCGGCGGCAAAAGCCGACAGCGGAAACACGGCCAGGATCAGAAAAGTAAGGCGGCGCATTCGATTCTCCTTTGCACGCGAAAGGGGTTGACGAGACGGATCGCGCCGGTCTCCTGGCTTGCGAGTAAGGATGCTTCACATCCACCTTCGCTCTCGGTCTTCCCGGGAATCGTCCCAGTGGCCGAGGGCAGTGTCCTCGCTTACAGTTGCGCGGCAGCGCGGGATTTTCACCCGCTTCCCTGTCTTCGCCGAGCGGCGAAGACGCGCGTTCCGAAAAAATTGATAAAGAGCCGAACGACTCGTCGAATGTAACGGCCAGCCTCGAGGATGTCAACGTTGCACGCAAAATCACTCCCGATCCCCCCTCCTTTTCCGCTTCCCACCCGTGAGACAATACCAACACCCATGAATCACCACCGCTCAGTGATCAAAGCTGGTGCGCTCTCGTGCCTGGTCCTGCTCGCATTCGGCCTACTGTCAGGCAATGCGATGGCTGACAAGAAAGATAAGTCCGCTGGCCGACTCTTATTAGGTAAGGTGCTCGACAAAGACGATAACCCTCTTCCGGATGCGGTGGTGTATGTCACCAATACCCGTACCCGTGCCGTGAAAACCTATATTGTCAGCGCGGATGGAACCTACCGTTTCCCGGCGCTTTCGACGGCTGTGGATTACGAAGTGTATGCCCAATTCAAGGGTAAAAAGAGCGACACCAAAGGGGTTAGCCAGTTCGACGATCGCTCCCAGGTCTACCTGGACCTCAAGATTGATATTCGATAACGCTCAAAAGAAATCTCTCCTTCGCTCGAAAAGGGGAGTTGGGGCCTTTACCGGTTCGCCTCCATGCAACTTTTCAGCCTATATTCGGGTTCAATAACGTAGGAGATTTGTTCGGAGGACACTGTGAACGCTTTACGGATTTTTACAATTCCTGGCGCGTTTCGCGCACTTCTGGCCGGTGCGATTGTCTCTTGCGCCGCTTTTTCATTCGCCCAGGGCGGCTCGATGAGCCCCTATCAAGGCGAACAGGATGGCGTCGCCGCCGGTGGCAAATGGATGATGTTTCAGGGCGAAGACAAGATGACCGGAGCCAAGCGCGTCCGCTTCGAACTCTTGGCCGAGAATTATTTCAAGCAAGATCCCGACTATAAGCCTCGAGTGGAACTCGTCTGCGAAAACGGTAAATACAAGATGGCCGGCTTCAACCCGGCGGTCCGCGTCCCACCCAATCGTCCTGGCTTTTGGGGACAGCCGCAGCGCGAAGTCGAGGTCCGCATCGACGATGCGCACTATTACAAAGGCTGGAACTGGGAAGGTCGCGGGCAACTTCTTCAGATGGATAAAGGCACGGCTCGCGGCATGATCGACGCTCACGTCTTCAACGTCGCTCTTCCGACCCGCAACGGACGCCAGATCGCTGAATTCGATCCCGTCGGTCTTGATATCCAACAGGTTCGTAAGGCCTGCGACATCACGCCGAAAAAACCCAGCAAAGACTAGGTCAGAGAATCAGACTGCCTGCCCCATGTCTCGCCCCTTGCGGGACATGGGATTCTGTTGCGCGATCGCCATTCCCGAGGGAATGAAGACGTCAGAAGCTGGGCGTAGCCAACAACCGCCGCCGGCTCACTTCCATGCGGACAAATCGCGGTTCAAGACGCCTTCCAGCTTGTCGATTTCAGTACGAAACATCTCCCGCAGCTTGCCTTTTTCTGGTATCGAAAGCTCAGGAAACGCCGCGCCTCCTCCGACGAACGCCCGATGGGCTCCCAGTCGCTTCGCCGTCGCAACAATCCCGCCCAATCTTTGCCGTTTCGACCACTCCGCGAGCCATAGCGCACCGCGCGTCAAGTAATAGTTACGCGGCTGCGTCAGCGAGTCCGAAGCGAGCACGTGCTTGCGGTGTCCGGGTTCGAGCCTTACCCGCGACGCTCCAACGAAATCGACCAATTGATCGAGGTAGCTCTGCGGATCCGCTTCCATATCGTCGTGCAACGTCGCCAGCACCTGGGAACTGCCAAACATCTCCAGCCAGCTCTTGAGATGGTCCGCATACCGGCTCGACTCCATCAATTCCGGATCTCGGACCAGGGCGTCTTCGAATGTCCAGTGAATCCATCCGTAGGCGCGTTTCAGCCGGTAGAGTGAGACCACCCGCTCAACTGGATTCCGGAAGATGCACACGATCTTGGCGGCGGGAATCATGCGCGCGATCCGCTCCCTTGCCTGCGGCGACGCAAAGTAGGTCGGTGCGACTTCGCCTACGACCCGTCCGCCGACGGCGCGCTTGTAATGCGACGCATACCACGCCAATCCCCGATCGAAATTCTTGTCGAAGAAGCGCGTCTCTTTTGTAGGGTGTGACAACCATGCGCATTGTCCCAGAACCGTGTGCAACCAACTGGTCCCGGTGCGCGGAGGCCCCACGACGAAAAAGCTGGGAAGTTTGTGAGAATCTACATCAGCATCTACTAGCAGACCGGCTGCTGCGGCGCACTCTTCGAGCATCTCGAGGTCCTTGGGGAAAAGGGGTTTCTCGTGCCGACGCGAACGCTATGCAACCGATGCTACCGATCGCGCCGATTAGACTGCGTGCGATGGGACTCTTGAAGTGGCAAGCAGTGGATGCCACAGTTTCTCAGGGAGTTGCTAACGAAAAGTGAAAAACAGGATTTAGCAGCGGATTCGTCTTTTGGCAATAGCGCTGTGCTGGCAACATCGAACCTGAAGCGTGGGTTTAATACCCGCTAATTGAGCAGCCTTGAAGCTTCCTTTGCGTAGTAAGTCAGAATGATGCTAGCCCCAGCTCGTCGGATGCTGAGCAACGACTCCATCATGACGCGCTCGCGCTCGATCCACCCATTCCGCGCCGCCGCTTCGATCATCGCGTACTCGCCTGAAACCTGATATGCGGCTAGAGGCAAATCGAATCGGTCCCGCGCCGCGGCAATTACATCCAGGTAAGGCATCGCGGGTTTGACCATGATCATGTCCGCGCCTTCTTCGACATCGGCTTCGATCTCCCGCATCGCCTCGCGGATATTGGCGCCATCCATCTGATACGACCGCCGGTCGCCAAATTGCGGTGCAGAGTCCGCCGCCTCGCGGAAGGGTCCGTAGAATCCCGAAGCGAATTTTGCCGCATATGACAGAATCGGCGTATTGATCAGTCCCGCTTCGTCCAGACCCTGCCGGATCGCCGCCACCCGCCCGTCCATCATGTCCGAGGGAGCGATGATATCGATCCCCGCTTTCGCCAGCGACACGGACGTGCGCGCCAGTAGCTCGAGGGATGCATCATTTACGATCTCGTATTCCGTGATCGCCGGAGGACTCGCCACGGCCGCTCCCAGCGACTGCGGAGCAGCTTTCACTATCCCGCAATGGCCATGCGACATGTACTCGCACAGGCACACATCTCCCATCAGCACCAGTTCCGGCACTTCCCTCTTGATGGCTCGCGCCGCCTGCTGCACGATCCCGTTTTCCGTCCATGCTCCCGTCGCGACTTCGTCTTTCTTGTCCGGCAGCCCAAACAGGATGATCGCCGGCACTCCCAGCGCATGCACCTCGCGCGCTTCTTTCACCGCCTCATCTACCGAAAGATTAAAAACCCCAGGCATCGATCGCACTTCCTTCCGAACGCCCTCTCCGGGACACACAAACATGGGATAGACGAAGGCGTCGGGCGTCAGCCGTGTCTCGGCGACCATGTTCCTCAGTTCGGCGGTGCGGCGCAAGCGCCGGAGGCGAGTTACTGGAAATGCCATGGGGACCACCTTCAAGGAGCTTGTCTCAGGAACGCTCCCTTTCAGATTCTAAAGGATCGTGCCAGCCCTAATGTGATTTCAATCACAAAGCGAATCCGTCCACCCAAGGGTAGCTCCCATCGCTATCGGGAGCGGCCAAAGGGCCACCACGGTTCCTTACGAACGTACAGCACGTAACCAAAGTAACCCACCCCATTCCCACCGATCCTCGGAATCCTCAAATGACTTGCATAGAATGAGGTCGGATGACTCTGTTTTCCCGCTCCCGCTGGTTCGTCGCAGCGGCTGGATTCACTCTGGCCTTAGTCGGGGTGTCCCTGATCGCCCACAAAAGCATGGGCCTGACCATCTTTGCCGATGTTCTGGGACTCGCCCTGATGGCCGGCGCCGGTGGAGTTGCCCTCGCTAACTCCATCTCTCGTCCCGGCAAAGAGCGTAGTTTTTGGGCGCTGACGTTTCTCGCCTTTTTTCTCTGGACTATCAATCAAGGCGCCTGGTGCGTGTGGGAAATCTACCTGCACAAGTCCATTCCCGACCCTTTCTTTTTCGACATCATCTTGTTCTTCCACCCGGTGCCACTTTCGGCAGCCGTGGCCTGGCGTCCCGACATCCTGAATAAGCCCGGCAAAGTCGTGCTCAGTGTGCTGAATTTCCTCATGCTGCTGGGATGGTGGATCTTTCTCTACGCCTTCATCGTTTTCCCCCATCAATACGTCATTCTCGACCTGGGCAAGTACAACAGCTATTACGAAGCGCTCTACGGCACCGAAAACGCACTCTTAGTTGCGATTCTGGCCCTCGCCGTCTGGACCAGCAGCGGCGGGTGGCGTCGCTTGTACGCGCATTTCCTCGCTGCCTTCGCCGTCTACGCAATCAACTCGCAACTGCTGGACCGAGCTGCCGCGAAGGGAACTTACTATTCCGGCAGTCTCTACGACATTGGCTTGCTCGGCCCGGTGGCCTGGGTGATTGCCGCTACGATCAGTTCCCGCGAATGGGCTCTTACCAGTGTGAAATTCAATCTCAATCCTCGCTGGAAAAAGCTTGTACCTCGTTTGGCGATGCTCGCGATTGTCTCTCTGCCCGTCCTGGGGCTGTGGACCGTCTTGCTCGACAAATCTCCGGGGCCCTCGCGCGGATTCCGCATTTTCGCAGTTCTCGTCGCCATGCTCGTGCTGGGCGCGTTCGTCTTTTTCCGCCAATACCTCCAGGACCAGTCGCTGATGGAATTGCTCGACGAATCCCGGCGCGCCTATGAGAGCCAGGAGCAGCTGCAGAATCAGCTGGTGCAAAAAGAGAAGCTGGCCTCGCTGGGCACGCTGGTTGCCGGAGCTGCGCGCGACATCAATCATCCTTTGAACGCCATCATGACGAGTTCCGAGGAGCTTTCCGCAAACCACAAGCTCACCGCGGAACAGGATGCTTTCCTGCGCAAGATCGTTAATCAGGCCGCACGTACCCGCGATCTGATCGCGAACTTACTCAGTTTTGCAAGGCAGGCTCCTGGCGAAAAAACGCCAGTGGATCTTGGCATGTTGATGAACCGCGCGATTCAAATGCTCGAATCGCGCCGCGCCCCCACCCGGATCGCGATTCACGTCTCCATTGGTCCCGATTTTCCGCGGGTCCACGCCAATGCCAATCAGCTGTTTCAGGCATTCGTCGAGATCATCGAGAATGCGATGGACGCACTCCAGGGCGTGAAGGGAGCGCACCTCGAAATCACAGCTCTGCACGACCAAGGCGAAGTCATCCTTCAGTTCTCTGATAACGGCACCGGCCTGAAGGATCCGCAACGCGTTTTCGATCCGTTCTACACAACCAAGCCGATCGGTAAAGGACCCTGGTTCTGGTCCGACCAGTACGACACAAATATCCAGGTTGTCGGCAATCCTGCTGGCGGAGAAGAGATCATCAGGGGAGACGTTCCGAGCGGGCGGTTCACCACCATCAGCATCCGCGACGGCGAA
>JASLEQ010000248.1 GCA_030151135.1 Candidatus Sulfotelmatobacter sp.
GCAGATGAGTAATGAAGGTGCAAGACCAATGCCCTGCACAACTCGATGGAAACAGGTGCCGCAAAAAGTTGAAGTTACCCCTCTGGACATGTAAGTCCTCGTTTCGACGTAGATTTACCCTCTTGTAGTGCCCCATGCACCCTGATGTAGAGGAACTCGAATAGCTGGATGAGCTACGTCGTGGTAACTCGCTTGGACAGACCAATCCCATCTGACGTCGATAAGCGCGCGACGGCATTACGCGCCGCGTTTTATGTCAAGCTTTTAGTTTTCGGAGCTTGCAGTGCAGCTTGCACCGAACATCAAGAGTTGCGGGCTAAGTCCCAAGCGCAAGCGATTGTGAGGTTAACGTCGTTCGATGTCCAATTAAAAGTTTTTATCTGAACGATTACAACTTCGTGATGCGCTCTAACTTCGGGAGAACTGGCGCGCCACTGTACGCCAGAACGTGATGCAAGAACTGCATTTGTCTAATGGAAAATGACCGCTGGGTTTTCCGACGAAGAGATAAAAGCCTAACTAAACGGACTTGAGCAGCATGCAGGTGATGTCGTCATGCTGGGGGGTGTTGCCGACGAAGGAATCGAGCTCCCCCATCAGGCGATTCAACATGTCGGACGGCATCATGGATCGGCTCGCGTCGATTGCCGTCAGGAGCCGTGCTTCTCCGTATTCTTCGTCGCGGGCGTTTACCGCTTCTACCAGACCATCGGTGAAAATGACGAGCCAATCGCCGGGTGCCAAGGTTATCGTTGCTGATTGATAGGTCGCTTCCGGCATGATGCCAAAAGGAAGGCCGCCCACATCGAGACGTTCGATTTGGCCGCTGACGCGGCGGAGGATCGGATTATTGTGCCCAGCGTTGATGTAACACAGCGTGCGATGAACGGTGTCGTACTCGGCGAGAAACGCTGTGGTGAATCGCAGTCCACCCTGGCTGTTGGAACATGCGTAACGGTTCATGTTGGCGGCGAGTTCGGGCAGTGCGACTTGCGCCGTCGAGAGCGTTTTCAGACTTGCCTGGAAGGTCGCCATCAGCATGGCAGCGGGAATGCTTTTGCCAGCGACGTCCGCTATCGCAAGTACGACTCGATTGTCTTCATTTGTCTTTCCGGGACGAGGGAAGACGTCGTAATAATCTCCGGCGACCGTGTTGGCGGGGCGCGTGGAGTAGGCGATGGAAAGGCCTGGAATCTGAGGCGGAGCGCCGGGAAGCAGCCAGCTCTGAATTTCCTTGGCAATCTGTAAATCGCGTTTCATCACGACGCGATCGCCAATTTCGAGCAACAACAGAAGGAGGAGCAGCAGTCCACCCCAAAAGTGCGCTTCGAACTCGCCAGTGTAGATTTTGTTGCCTTGCCCGCTGAACTGATAAGCCGTATCCGGAATAATCATCAGGATCAAGGCGACCAGAAGCAGCACGCGCCGCGCAGGCGACAGCTTTTCAAACACTGCCCAGAAGAATTCCTTCACCACGTGAAGGTGATGGCCGCGTCTCGTCAGGCCTTCGGGCGTCTTGGCTGCAACGTCCGTCGAATATAGGCGGTAGCTTGCGCGTGCCTCGGACTCGAATTGCGACCAGAGCTGGCTTAGCGCCAGTCCTTCTGTCACCCGTCGCCAGAAATTCTTAAGGCGAACGGAAAATGGGACTGGCTGCGCGGGAGGCTGCGGCTGATAACTGGTTGCCATGAGCTTACCGGGAAATTATAGGGGATGCGCTTTGTTGCGCGAACTCTGAGGATACTTGGGCGTAGCGGAGGGTCAAAGCCCTGACCCCCAGAGGTCGCTGAAAAAGCCACGGAATCGGCGAAGCATTGGCGCCGGAAGCACTACTACGTCAAAACTAAAAGAGGTTCAGTTGCTCCTCGAACTGCTCGACTGGCCACTTCGTGGCGAATGCGGAACGTTGCTGACGATGAGCACGAGTCAATTTGTATTTATCTTTTAAGCGCCCGACGAGCAGAGACAGACGTTTACCGTAGGCTGCCGGCAAGAAGGAGCGGTCCTGGTAGCGCTGGCGGTAATTCCCGGCGAGATGGGGAAAATTCTGTTCAAGGAACGGAATGAAAACGGCGGCCGAGCACGGCTTCAGAAACAGCGGGTTCGCGAAAACGTAATCGGCTCCCGCTTCGGATGCGGCGCGGATCAGGGATTCCAGGTCGGCCGGCGCGTCGGTGATGCCGGGAACAACCGGCGAGCAACTGACGCCGACGCGCAGTCCAGCTTGCGCGACAGCGCGGACGGCGTCCATGCGAAGATCGGGACGCGGAGCACGAGGCTCGAGAATACGTGCCAGTTCGACGTTCAGGGTCGTGATGGTGATGTGGATCGACACGCGGTTCGATCGGGCAACTTCTTTCAGCAGATCCAGATCGCGCGTCACCATGTTTGACTTGGTGACGATGCCAAGTTCGAATCCGCGATGGTGGGCGAACTCCTCGAGGATCGCGCGCGTGACTTCATAGCGGTGCTCGGCGGGCTGATAGGGATCGGTGGCCGTGCCCAGCGCGATGGATTCGCGTGGTTTGACACGCCGGAGTTCGTGGCGCAGAAGCTCGGCGGCGTGCTGCTTGACGTAAATCTTCTGTTCGAACTCCAGGCCGTTGTGCATCTCCATAAACTCGTGGGTGTAGCGGGCATAGCAATAGCGGCAGCCGAACTCGCATCCGCGGTATGGATTGATCGTCCAGGTGAAGGGCATCTGACGCTTGCTGACGCAGCGGTTCAAGAGAGACTTGGTCGGCAGCGTGAAGTATTCGACGTTATGTCCTTCGCGGATGGACTCGCCCTCAGCAGCGAGACGCGCGATGCCCACCAGGCGCGGCGGCTCTGGTTTCTGGAGATCAAAGTTCTCGGGATCAGGCAGCAAGGGCAGGGCGGACATTATGTATTCGTCTTTTGTTCGCCTATGGTATCCGCTCAGAATGGCGGCTGTCAATAGAGGTTTGGGGTAGAGACCGTCGACGGTTGTTCAGTCGATGACTTTGATGTTCGGCGCCCACGGGGGACGCGACGGGTATTAAGACGGCTATTAAGCGGACCGCTGCGTGACTCAACCTTCGGCCCACCCATTAAAAGAAATGGGTGTCCCGCAAAAACTGTCGAGTGCGGGCTGTTATTTCGATGGCTCTCCGGCTTTCTCTGCAGGCTTCTGGAACAGTTTCGGATCGACGGGCGGATTGATCTCGATCTTTTTGTATTCGACGAGGCTACTCTCCTGTCCGTTTTGCTTGTTCTTGTGGGTGTAGG
>JASLEQ010000053.1 GCA_030151135.1 Candidatus Sulfotelmatobacter sp.
GCGGCGCTCCCGCCAACCTCTTTGCGGCATCCTGCTACAAACCTGCGACCCATTCCTCTCGCCAGGAAAGCCGCTCCACCGCTCCGAGACTGGGACCTACCTTTTAAGGAGACTCTTTTGTGCAGCACCCATCTGTCCGGAAAACACTCGCCCCTCGTCTTTTGACTGTCGCCATCCTGGCCTCAGCCATCTTCGTCTTAACGTTCGCAACCGAAGCGGCCCACGCGCAGACCTATAAAGTTCTTTACAACTTCACCGGCGGATCGAACGGCTATGGTCCGTACGACACGATCGTTGCTCCCAACGGAACGATCTACGGAGCAGCTTTCTACGATCCCGGGTGCGCTTGCAATTTGATTTTCAGCTTGGCTAACAACAGTCTCACCGTGCTGCATCGCTGGTCTGAACCCTCGGGACATAATCCGGAAGAACCACAAGGGCTCTTCCTGAATCAAAACGCCACGGTGCTCTACGGGACGGGCGCCTATGGCGGTCCCACGAACATGAATTGCTTTGCCGACGCCGGCAACGCTTGCGGTGACGTCTTCTCCTACGATCTGACGAAGAATCAGTACGACGAGCTCTACGACTTCACCGGCACGCCCGACGGCATGGATCCAGCCGGCAAACAGCTTCTCGTTGGTGGCTATCTCTATGGAATCACCTGGGGCGGAGGCGCGAACGGTTGGGGATCGTTCTATCGGCTGAGCTCGAGCGGTCAGATCGAGATTCTCTATTCATTCAAGAACAGCCCTGATGGCCAGGGTCCCGGTGACGGTCTTGTGCCCTACCAGGGCGCAGCATATGGCATCACCATCGGTGGCGGCAGCACGACTTGCGAAAACGGCTGCGGCACAATCTTCAAGGTCACTCCTGGCGGAAACGAAACCGTCCTCTACACTTTCACCGGCGGTTCAGATGGAGTGAATCCATACCAACTAGTCGGCGACGGGCAGGGTAATTTCTATGGACTTTCCCGCGCCCAGTTCGACAATGTTGTGGTCGCGGTCTTCAAGATTACCGCCAGTGGCCAGTTCTCCATTGCTTACAACGGATCGTTCGTCTCGCAGATTCAGTCGATCCTTCCCGGACCGAACGGATCGCTTTACGGTACAGCGAGTGGCGGCAACTCTTCTTGCCAGCCGAATGGCTGCGGACAGGTTTTCCAGCTAACCCCTACCGGCAACGGAAACGGCACCGTCAACATTCTCCACCAATTCGATGGAACCGATGGCGCGTGGCCTCAATTCGATAGTCTCGTCCTCCACAATGGCGTTCTCGTTGGATCGACGGCCATCGGTGGCTCGGCCAACCAGGGCGTGATCTACGCCTTGAAGCCGTAACCCCGTTCACTTCGGAGCCGCTCAGCCCCCGGGCTGCGCGGCTCTTCGTTTCTCAAACATTTTCCTTAGGCCGTCTCCGTGTTTCTTCTGAGATGTATGGCGGAGATTGTAAGACCAGATAAATGTCTTCGCAGAGGTGTATTATTTCTTAGCTCGACGGCTATCTTTACCGCACGGTTCAAGGAGGACGCATCTCATGCGAGTCCTTCGGCAGTTCGCCTTCACCCTGCCTGTGCTGGCCGGTACACTGTTCGCTTCCGCGCAACAGGTCAAGCAAGATTCTCCCGACCACTTCTACTTCACCTCATTGACCGACCCAGCCTGTCCCGTCACCGGCTACATCGGCCCCGTTCCCCTCACAAAAGAAATTCGCGTGTTCTATTACCCGATGGGCGAACGAGCAACCATCAGCAATCCGAAATCGCTCATCGTGCACATGGTCTTCGACGGTGGGGATGGGCCTGAGAGCGAGAAAACACTCCCGTTCACGAAACGTGACGACAACGTATGGATAGCCACCATCGCCCTTGGAGACACATTTCCCAAATACGCGATCTATTGGATCGAAGATCGCGAGACCAAGCAGGTTGACACGAACCGTAGTAAGTATTTCGAGGTTCCATTCTGTGACCTGCACGGCCAACTCAGCGAACGGAGCGTGCAGCACCGGGCCGACTCCTACACCGGACAGCTTCAGGCGCATGGCATCGAGCGTGGCGCAGATTATGCCAAGGCCATCGATGTACTCAACGAATACATCTACCCTCCATCCCGCGGCGAGAACCTTATTTCCCGCCGTTGGGAGTATGAACTGAAGCTTCACGGAGACACGCCCGAAGCTCGCTCGGACCTCATGATCGCAATCAGGAAGTTCATCAGCGACCATTCTGCCGACGGCTTCGGCCTCCTGAGCGCACTCAATTTTGCGGTCTACAGAGATTGGTTCCCGCCAGACACAATGGAAACTCTCATTCAGGCGGTCGAGAAGAAGTATCCGACCCAGAACCCGCGCGCCTTCATTCTTTCGGCGCGCGCTTCACACGAAAAAAGCCAACAGAAACGCATTGCTTTGCAGTGGGAACTTCTCGACAATTATCCCGACAGTCCCGAAGCCGATTTTGCGCGCAAACAGTTGCTAATGGAGGTCACCGATCTTGCGCAGCAGGAGAAACTCTATCGGCAGATCCACGCAGGGGATCCCGAAGATGCATTTGAACCTCTGAACATGGCCAGGTTTTATCTCAAGGCGAACCAGAAGCTGCCTGAGGCTTTGGCTCTGCTCGATGAATCCGACAGGATCCTTATCGCAAGTACGAAGAACGACGATACCAAGATTCACTACCCCGAATCGACATTGCGAGATGTGAATCTCCGCATCGCGACTATGCGAGCCGACATCCTCATCCGATTAAATAGGCCCAAGGAGGCTGTCGCTGCCTTGCAGCCGATGAAGAATTCTTTCACTTCCGGGTCTTCCTACTACTTTCTCGGCAAAGCGCTGCAGGCCGCAGGAGACAAGTCTGCCGCCATCGACGCCTATGTGGAAGCGGTTGTTCGTCCGTCGAACGATCAACAGCGCGCCAATACCGCGCTCGAATCTCTCTGGTCCAGCGAAAAACGCGGCACCCGCCGCGACTTGCAGCAGCTCATCGAGGCCAAACTCAACCAGAATTTCAGCGGCGCCGACTACCAGCCTCACCTTTTGGGCCATCCGGCGCCCGACTTCGATCTGACCACACTGAATGGCGAGCGGCTATCGCGCACCGGTTTGCGTGGGAAGAGGGTTATCCTCGATTTTTGGTCTGTCTGGTGCAGCCCGTGTCTTTGGGAGTTGAAACCGCTGCAGGATTTTCAAAAAAAACATCCGGAAATCGTCGTCGCAACAGTTGTCGAGACCCCACCGACAGGAAACAACTTAAAGCTGTAATCCGCCAAAAGAGGTTGACGACCCTGAGAATTGCCGTGGCACCGCTGGAGACGCGGCGGCAATTCGGGCAGGGAGGCGTGCCCGATATGTTCATCATCGACGAGAACGGATTCGTCCGTGTCGAGCATCTCGGCGCCGTCCCTGACCTCTCCCGCTATTTCGACGCCGACCTCAAAGCAATTGCCGACGCAGGACCCGTGAAGGAAGCAACCCGCACCGTTCCGGAAGACAAATAATCGGACAGCGGTGCGGCTCGATAGGAGTTTTGAATTCTTCGCGTCTCCCCTATTTGCCCTCGGAGTCGCGACAATTTTCCACTGCCGGGCAGCTGACTGTGACGCGCGTCACTGCGCTCCATAAAGAAAAAGCAGATCATTCCCAAGGCAAATGTGGTGAAAGCAAAGCAATAGAGAATCGAGCTAAGTCTCGATGGCTCAAGATTTTGCCCCTAACTTATTGAGCCCCATAGATTACTTTGCAATTTCCCGCTAAGCTCCTGAGTCCATTAGACCAGGGGGGAGGGGGGATACCACCTCAACCCTGATTCAGTCCCAAAATGGAACTCGAAAAAGTGCTTCATTTTGGTTCGGAACAAAAGTTTTTTTCGTACCGATTTCCAAAATGAGACTCGCGCCGGTTGTCCCGCATCCCGCGTGTTAGCCTGAATCTGCTCTTCGATCCTGAGACATGAACAACGCCAACCCGACCCATCTCGACCTGCAAGCCACCGCAAAACAGATCATGGAGGAACACGGCTTCGAGCCGGACTTTCCGCCTCAAGTCTCGCAACAACTTTCCAGCTTCAAAGAGTTGAAGATTCCGATTGACGGAAAGGTCCGTGACCTGCGCGACCTGCTCTGGTCGTCGATCGATAACGACACCTCGCGCGATCTTGATCAGATTGAAGTCGCCGAGCAAGGCGCGAACGGCGACGTGAAGATCATGATCGGCATCGCCGATGTGGATGCCTATGTCGCGAAGCAAACTCCCATCGACCAGCACGCGGCGCGCGAAACCACCACGGTTTACGCCGGAGTTCGTAACTTCCCGATGCTTCCCGAAGAGCTTTCGACAGGCATCACATCGCTGCTCGAAGGTCAGGATCGCGCATGCATTGTCATCGAATTCGTCATCGATGCGGAAGGCAACATCAAAAACTCGGATGTGTATCCGGCGATCGTGCGTAATAAAGCGCAACTGCAGTACAACTCCGTTGGCGCGTGGCTCGAAGGAACTGCTCCAGCGCCGCCGAAGGTCGCTGCATCGAGCGATCTGCAGCAACAGCTCAAGCTGCAAGACGTGGTCGCGCAGAAACTGAAGCAGCAGCGCTTTCAGCACGGCGCGCTAAATCTGCAGACAGACGAAGTGCACCCGCTTGTGGTCAACGATCAGGTTGTCGATGTCGTGAAACAACAGAAGAACCGTGCGACGGATCTGATCGAAGACTTCATGGTCGCTGCCAATGGCGTCGTGGCTCGACTTCTGGAGAGTGTCGATTCGCTGCGCCGCATCGTGCGCACTCCCAAGCGCTGGGATCGCATCGTCGCTCTCGCCGCATCAAAGGGCGAAAAGCTTCCAGCTCAGCCTGATTCGAAGGCTTTGAACGATCTTTTGCTGCGACGCAAAGCTGCCGATCCCGATCACTTCGCCGATCTCTCGCTCACCGTCATCAAGCTCATCGGTCCGGGAGAATATGTTCTGGAACGCGCCGGAGAACCCTCGCAAGGACACTTCGGGCTCGCCGTCCAGGACTATACGCACTCGACAGCGCCCAATCGCCGCTTTGCCGATGTCGTCACGCAGCGCATCATCAAAGGAAAATTGGCAGGGAAGGCCAATCCATATTCCACCGATGAACTCACATCCATCGCCGCGAACTGCACGATGAAAGAAGACGCGGCCCGCAAGGTCGAGCGCGAGATGTCGAAGCGGCTCGCGGCCATTGCTATGCAGTCCCGCGTCGGTGAAGTCTTCGACGCCATTGTCACGGGCGAGACCGATCACGGAACCTTTGTCCGAGTCCTGAAGCCGCACATCGAAGGGCTGCTCGCGCAAGGCGCGCAAGGACTCGATGTCGGCGACAAGCTCCGCGCCCGCCTGATCCGCACCGACGTCCAGAAGGGATACATCGACTTCGCGCGGGCGTGAACTTCCTGTATCACGTTGCGTACCATTCTCGTCGCGGTTGCCTCTAAAGCTACTAGTTCTCCACAGGACCACAGGTTAACCTTTCACAGGCTGAGGTGCGGAAAGCGCGAGTTCTATCTTGTGCCGATGTCGAAAACTCGTTTGCGTCGCGATGGCGCTCTTCGTGCCCGTGTCTCTGACCGCGCAGGAAACTTCAGGCGCCATCTTGCACAGCAGTTCGGCAGAAACTCTCGTAAATCAAAATGCTGCGCCCGCCTCGATTGCAATCTTTCCTAACGATCTGATCCAGACTCCCAAGAGCGCGGGTTCCAGGATCGAGGCGACCGGATCGGCCGCAGACATCAATCCCGATACGATGGTGCAATATCAGGCCACGGAACTGGTGCTCGACCACGGAAGCCTCGCCGTGAACACCAGCCGAGGCTTGCGAGTTCGCGTCGGCTGCATCACGATTACGCCAGTCCATGACAATGCGTGGACGCATTACGAAGTGAAGGATTTGAACGGAAGAGTCGACGTGTCTGCGTTGAAAGATGATGTTTATATCGACGCGCACTCCAAAAACCTCGAGAATGCGAAAGAGCAGGAGCGCAACCGCAGCATCGTGCACGAAGGCGAGCAGAAATCGCGCGATGAGAAATGCGCAGGCGCTTATGACCTGAGCGAGGCAGCTCCTGGCATAGCGCCGTGGTTGAACTCGCCGGAAGCGGTTGCAATTGGCAGCGCGATTGTAGTGGGCATCACGTGTTACGCACTCTGCCGCGGGTCTAATCCCATCAGCCCGTCTCGTCCCTAAAACAGTTTTTTATTCTGTGACGACGGCCTTCACCAGGTTGCGCGGATGATCGACGTCATAGCCTTTTTTCACGGCCACGTGATAGGCGAAAAGCTGCAAGGGAATGACTTCCAGAATTGGCAGCAGAAGTTCTGGGCCTTTGGGTACATAGAAAACCTGATCGGCAATTTCAGCGACTTCCTTGTCGCCCTCGGTTGCAACGCTGACCAGAGGACCGCGGCGCGAGCGGACTTCCCGCATCACATCCAGCGTGCGTCGATAACGCAGGACTGAATCCGGATCGTGCGCGTCGTGTGTTGCCAGCACCACTACAGGAAGTTTCTCGTCGACGAGGGCATTCGGCCCGTGCTTCAGTTCTCCCGCGGGATATCCCTCAGCATGCGCGTAAGAAATTTCTTTGAGTTTGAGCGCGCCTTCCCGTGCAATGGCGTAATGCACGCCGCGCCCAAGATAAAGAAACTTTTCCGACTTGAAATGTCTCGATGCGTATTTTTCGGCAAGCTCATCCCACTGCGCGAGCCCGCGCTCAATCTGTTCGGGAATGCGCAGCAGGCACTGCAAATCCGTCCGCGCAACTTCGGTGGTCATGCGTCCACGCTTCCGGGCGAAGAACAAGGCCATGAGATATAGGATTGTGACTTGCGCCGTGAAGCTCTTGGTCGCCGGAATGGAAATCTCCGGACCTGCTCCGGTAATCAAGGCCGCTCCTGCTTCGCGCACGATCGTGGTGTTGGGAACGTTCGAAATGGCGATTGTCTTAACTCCCCGCGTGAGGGCTTCGCGCTGGGCGGCAATCGTATCGGCAGTCTCACCGGATTGCGTAATGACCATCACGACGGGATCAACCGCGGCATGTGTCGAGCGATAGCAATACTCGCTGGCATATTCCACGTCGACCGCAACGCCGGAAAGATCTTCGATCATGATCTCGCCCGCCAGTCCCGCATGACGGCTTGAACCGCTGGCGGCAATGATCAGTTTCTCGAACGTCAGCAAGGCTCCTTCGACTGGCTGCAATGCACCGGGAAAGATGATGTCGTCCTTCAGGTGCTTGCCAATGGTTTTGGCGATAGCGACCGGCTGTTCATAGATCTCGCGCCGCATGGCGTGTTCAAATTTCTGGCTCGGAGCAGTCTTTTTCTTTTTCGGTGGAGTCATGATCGTGTGTGTTGGACGAATCTCCCTGTGAATCAATCTCCGTCTTCAGGCCTTTGCCTGAGCGCCTTCGAAGTAGGCTTCGATCTCTTCGAGCGTCTTTCCTTTTGTCTCAGGCAGGAACCAAGTCGCCGTGATGAAGTAAATCACGGTAAAGCCGGCGAATCCGAAGAACATCGTCGAATATCCGTACTTGCCGACCGTGGGCAGGAAGATTGCCGCGATGGCCGTCGATACCGCCTGGTTCAAGAGCAGTGCGATGCTCATGCCGTTCGACCGGATTCGTGTTGGCATCAACTCTGAGAGTGCCAGCCAGACGCAAACGCCAGGACCAACCGCGTAGAAGGCCATGAAGACAAAGAGCGTAATTGCGACGAACCAGCCATTGCTGGAGGTTGGCACTGGCGTGAGGAAGGCGTTCACGATCTGCAGCGGCGCAGTCTTCGCGGCTTCGAAGTCGGCGAACGGATTCGATAAGAACGCGATCACCTTATTCGCCGGAACACAACCTTCCCGATTAATCACGACCGGCTTTGCGGCGGTTGCATCGGAGCGGAGAACCGGTGTTGCGGCACGGAAGTCGCCGTAAGAATAGATGACCACCAGTGAGTTTCGCCCCGAGGGCAGTTGGTCGCTCGCATTGGCGATTGCACTGTCATAAGTGACGGTGGCTGTTTGATCGGGAGTAATCAGCTTCTGAACTGCGGCCTTCATGTCAGTCCGCTGGCTCTCGGTGCGATGGAAGATGATGCCCGTACAAAGCATCGAGAGGATGATGCCGGCAGTTCCGATACCGAGCAGAAACTTGCGTCCCTTGCGATCGACGAGCGCGACGCCAAGAGCAGTCACGCAAAAGTTGATGATCGTGAAGACCACGTATCCCCAATGCGAGGCGATGTCCGATAGCCCGCTTTGGAGGAGGATGTTGGTGTTGTAGGCAATGATCGAGTTGATGCCAGTGGTCTGGTTGCAGGCCAGAATGACGCACGCGATGATGAAAGGGACAACGTACTTGCGCCGGAGCAGGGACTCTTTGACCTTCGATTGTCCCGAGGAGTTCGAGTCTTCGCCTTTGCCGGTCTCCTGCATCTCGCGGAGTTCGATGTCCGCCTGTTCCGTGGTTCGCGATCGGAGAAGGGCTGAGTACGCCGCCTCTTTCTTACCGCGGCGCAGCAGCCATCTCGGAGATTCCGCAACCATAAAGCTTCCGATTACAAACAGAATTCCGGGAGGCAGCGACACCCAGAAGATTCCGCGCCACGCGGAATCCTGGAAGGCGAGTAATTTAGCGGCGTCGTGAAGCTTCGCGACCTCATCGACCCGGAAGCTGAAATACGCGCCGACAAGCGCAGCAGTCACAATCCCCAAGGTGAGAAGCCACTGAAAGATTCCGGTACCCTTGCCGCGGTTCGATGCCGTGAGGCATTCAGCGAGGTAAAGAGGTACGACGACTCCGATCAATCCTGCGCTCACTCCCTGCAGCAGACGTCCGAACACCAGAGAACTGTAGCCTTGGGAAAGCGCGATCACGGGAATACTGATGACAAACATCAGGCCACTCAGGCCCATCAACGATCTTCTTCCCATCCAGTCCGCGAGCAATCCGGCGAAAAGTGTTGAGATCACACTGCCGAGCAGGACCGCTGCCACGACTGTGGAGAGCTGCGTTCTCGTAAAAGTTGAGCTGGCTTCGAGGTAGGGAAGGGCGCCTGCGATAATTCCGACGTCAACGCCGTACAGCAGACCTCCCAGTCCGGAGACGATCAACAGGAAGCGGTTGTAAAAGACCTTCTTGCTGTCGAGGGCGGATAGAGCAGTGTTTGCTGTTTGTGTATTCATAGAAGACAGTGAAGCGACACTTCGCGCTGAAACCTCGGTTGCGCCCTCAGTGCTGGATTGTCGTGAAATGTAACTTGGAATTGTAGCTTAGAGGCCGTTGCGATTTGCGAAAGTGCTATAGCCGCCAGAAATAAATGCTGGGCGAAGCAGTCCTGCGGATCCAGAGCCTTCGACCATCACAGAGGGACATGCCTTACGGTTGGACCGTCTGTAAAGTTTCCGAAAGATATGCCGTGCGGCAAATGTAGCGCTGCATTTTGCCGCTGGTCGTTCGAGGCAAAGTCCATGGCTTCACCAGAACGATGTGGTCGACGTGCAGGTCGTGCGTTTCACTAATCGAAGCGGATATGCGCGAGCTGATCTCCTGCAGTTCCGCGGTACTCAGGCGCGCATCGACTTCCTGCACCAGGACGAGCTGTTCAAACCCGTCGCGCTGCACGGAAAACGCAGCGCCGCTGGACGGCTGCAAGGAAGGATGCGAGCGTTGGGCTGTGAATTCCAAGTCGTGCGGATAGTAATTCTGGCCGCGAATGATAATAAGGTCCTTGATGCGTCCGGTTATGTAAAGCTGATTTTCGTACAGAAATCCCAGGTCGCCGGTGCGAAGGTAAGGTCCATCACCGTTCGCCAGGCGCGCATGGAACGTCTCTTGCGTTTCCGTGTGTCGCGCCCAATATCCTGCGGCAACGCTCGGACC
>JASLEQ010000080.1 GCA_030151135.1 Candidatus Sulfotelmatobacter sp.
CCACTTCTGAGCGGCGACATCGAACAACATTAGTTTTTGAGTCGCGGCGTTCGAGGCGGCAATGTATTTGCCGTCAGGCGACCATTGGGGATTTTCGAGGCCGCCGGATTCCGGAACTATAGTGTCGGCTCCTGTTTTCAAATCAAAGCGTCGGATGGTGGAATGGCGCCAGGGTGGCCAAGTGGAATAGACCACCGATGCGCCGTCGAGCGCCCAGCTGGGCTGGATGCCGTTACCATCGTTCGGCAAGAGCGGTTTCGGAATTCCTCCTTCAAGCGACACGAGATAGAGCTTCATTCCGTTGTCGAAGGCAATTTGCTTACCGTCGGGCGACCATGCTGGGCGATAACTGTCCATGGGAGCGGAAGTGAGTTTCAGGGCTTGGGAACCATCCGTTTTCGAACGCCATAGTGAGCCGTCGGTTTCGCTGCGATAAGCGATCCATTGTTTGTCGCGGGAGAAATCCAGAAGCCGCCCAGTGCTGCCGTCGAGATAGGCCACGAAGCTCGATCTTGCGGTGTCATAGCGATTCAATTCGCGGCGCTCGTGATAGTGAATGACATAGATGCGCCGGCCGTCGCTACTAAATCTTGGCTGATTCAGGCGGTCGGGACTGACGTAAAGCTGCGTGGGCACGGCTCGTCTTCGGAAGGGACCCGTTGCGTCCGGGACGATCCATACGCTGGCGACGCGGTCACGGCGTGAACGAAAGATGAAATATCGTCCGTCAGGCGACCAGTCTCCGCAACATTCACCTTCGCCCCATCGACCGATAGGGACAGGCCAGCCGAAAGAGAGTTGATGCGCTTGGCTCTCGTGTGGGGACGTCTCCCAGAGAGATAGAACGGACGTTGCCAAGTCTCGGACGGTGAAACTAATTCGCTTTCCGTCCGGTGACCAGCGCAAGTACTCGACGACGCCTTCGGCGGTTAACAGCTTTCGAGGCAGCGACCCGTCCGCGTTTGCGATGAAAAGGTCCGTGTCGCGCGAATAAGCAATTTTTCGCTGATCAGGGGACCATGCGGCGCTGTTGGCGGTGAGGTCGCCAACGCGTTGCGCGGACCCTCCAGCGGAAGGCACGACCCATACGGGGCTTCCGGCTTCGGAGTTGCCCGAGGTGACCAGAAGACGTTTATGCTGGCGATCAATGTCGTGAATTAAGAGATTCTGGACAGACGTCCAGACCAGGGTGGCGTCGCCGGCGGGCTGCGGAATCATGGCGAGGGTTCGGGTTCCACCGGTCCGCTCGGCGAAGAATACCGTTGAGCCATCGTTTAAGGCCTGGCTGAAGGGCTCAACCTTGCCGAAGTTTGTGATGTGAACCACCTTGGTGAGTTTCGGGACCGGCAACGGGCTAAACCAGCTCCAGACAGCGATGAAGACAATTCCCAGGCCGAGAAGAGCTAGTGCGACAAGTAATCGAGGACGGGACCTTCGCAGAACTGCTTTATCGATGGCGAGCGAGTTGGCCGGAGGGAGATATTGGTCGGGCAATTTGCCGTTGCCGGCGGCCTGGTCATGAGTTGGCGTATGAGTTGAGTTTTTGCCATCTTCTTCCCGGGGAAAGCTTATGACTTTTTGCGCGAAACGATAGCCCCGGCCGGGGATGGTCACGATATAAGAAGATCCCTGCGCGCGCTCGCCCAAGGCTTTGCGGATCAGAAAAATATGCTGGCCGAGGTTTGATTCTTCGACAAAGGTATCGGGCCACAGCGCCTTCATCAATTCATCCTTGTGGACAATCTGCCCGCTCCGCTCCAGCAGTACGACCAATAGATCAAAGGCTTTCGGGGATAGGGGAACGGGCTGTTGATCGCGCAGAAGAAGGCGCTGTTCGGGGTCTACACGGAACGGGCCGAACTCCAGTAACTGCTTGAGATCCTTGTGCATACAGCGGCCTTTAAAACAATTGAAAACTTATTGATACGTTCTTGAGGACTTGCAGGCCCGGTCTGGAAGACGATGCCTGCGATTTTGGGGTAGGCTCCCGCAATACCGAACCGAGCGCGGCAAGCAATTTAGCACGACTTCGGCATCGGGCAAAGCCGGGCGGCGGGAGAATTGCCCCCAAAGATAAAACCAAGAAGGGGAGGGATGTTTATGAGGGAAGAAGTTCGAGGGCGCACAAACAATAACGAGCTAAAGATGTTCAAACGCGAATGGAGGATGACAGGTTTTCCAAGGTTCGTCTTGATGACGTTGTTAGGGTTGTCGAGTTTCGCAAGCGCACAGAAGTGGGTGGCCGCGCCTCCCTTCGAAGGGAGCGGGGCGGGTACTGCGATACAGCGCACGGATGGTTCCATCCTTGTGCAGGAGTTGAGCGGCCCTGCGAGCCAAGGTGGGACGGCGACGGGCAACTGGTATCTGTTTGTTCCGGATGAGAATGGAAATTACTCAACAGGAAGCTGGCACTTTCTGGCACCCCCGCCGTTTTTGTATGCACCGCTGTATTACGCATCGGCGATCCTGCCGGATGGCAGACTCATCATGGAGGGAGGGGAATATGATTTTACGAACAAGAATGACATAAACCTGGGTGCGACTCTGGGCATCAACGACAAGTTCACTTCGGTGGCACCCCCGGAAAATTGGGGCACCATCGGCGATGCGCCCAGTGTGGTCCTGCCGAATGGCAACTTCATGATGGGCAATTGCTGCAGCTTTCAGGAAGCAATTTTGAATGCGAAAACTATGACCTGGAGCACGACAGGAAACGGAAAACTGGATTCCAACTCCGAAGAGGGATGGACTTTATTGCCGGATGGGGATGTGCTAACCATCGATACGGAAATTGCGCGGGGGGCGGAACTTTATCATTACAAGACGGGGAATTGGACTGCAACCAGCAGCGTACCGTCCCCAGGTCTTACAACGATTTGCCAGGTTGGCAATATCCCAGAGATTGGTCCGGCAGTGCTGCGCCCGGATGGTACGGTTTTCGCAACGGGCGCAAATGGGCATACGGCGATTTACAACTCGCATACGGGGATGTGGACAAAAGGGCCAACTTTCCCTGTGGAGAATGGATTTCAGTTTGGCGTGGCGGATGGTCCGGCGGCGCTTCTCCCGAGTGGGCGCGTATTAGTGATGGCGTCCGGCGTGACGCCGTGTAACACGACTGGTGCGTTGTTCTACTCGTTCGATGGAACGTTCCTCAACGGAGTAGTTCTGCCTCCGAACTCGGGGAACGAAGTGTCTTTTGATGGGCGGATGCTTGTGCTGCCGACGGGAAACATCTTCTTCACCGACGGCACGCAGGATGTCGAGATTTTTGTTCCCGCAGGATCGGCATCGAGTTCGTGGGAGCCTACTATTACATCGTTCCCCTCAACGGTTTCTCTAAGCAAAACCTATACGCTCAAGGGAACTCAATTCAATGGCCTTTCGCAAGGCGCGGCTTACGGCGATGACGCGCAATCGGCGACGAACTTTCCGTTGGTGAGGATCAGGAACAACGCGACCGGCCATGTGAGATATGCAATCACGCAGAATTTCAGTTCGGGAGTGGCAACGGGGTCGACGATAGTCTCGACGCAGTTCATCGTTTCAGGCGCCACGGAAACTGGACCGTCAACGCTGGTAGTTGTAGCCAATGGGATCGCTTCGAAGGCGGTGGACGTCGATGTGCAGTGAGTGCTTCTAAGTTTCAACGATTATTGTCGAATCATTTGGGCGCGATATCGAGCGAGGAGGCACGCTTTTTCGCTCGATGTAACGCAGTAAACGACGATACGAAGTTTTATGGCTCTCCCGGTGTCCCGGGAACACGCGACGTGAAGCGCCTGAGAACAAATTCACGGATCAGGTTTGCGAAAGCGTCTCCTCCGGTGGCGGCCAGGCCGTTGAGGAGAACGAGCGAGCCACCGCGATCGGCGGGTGGATAGTAGAGATTGGAAATCGCCGCAGAGGAGAAGTTGCCGAGCACCCGCGAATAATTCGGCTCCCAGCGCCCGTTGTCGCCTCGGGCCATGACCGCGGCTGCGAGTGCATAAAATGCGCGCGACTTGATGCTGCCCTTCCCCTTGTAGAAGTAACGCGGGTCCTGATGGAAGATCGACGGAAAGACGGCTCGCCCCAGCATCGTGCTGGTGACGTGAGTAGCCAGCGCGGCACTGTAACGCTTCCCGTACCCTTCGAATCCATCCCCGTAGGATGGAAAGATGTTTTCGTACTGTTCTGCGCCGGCGATGCCTGCGGTGCTGAGGAACGAAACCGGATCGAGAACGGAGCGAAGTCCCAACTGCAGCTTTTGCTTGGCAAGCATGGGCGGCGCATTCCAATCGTAGGCGCTATAGAAATTTGGGATCACTCCGATCACCCGCTGATGGACGGCGATTTGCTCTTGCTGACGGGAGAGCGCCTCTTTGCTGCCATTCACCGTCACGCTAGTTGCGCCGCCCGAAACCGTCAATTTGGTTGCAGGCAAGATGTCAGTTTCACCCGGCTGCAAAGTGATTTGCGCGGAGCTGAATGCAGCCATTCCGGCCGCGGTGATGTGGATGGTGTAAACACCGGGTGCAAGCCCGCTGAACACGAACTGGCCGTCGCTCCCGGACTGCACGATTCGAGCCGGCGATGAGGAGGACGACAGCATAACCTGCGCTCCGGCCACGACGTCTTGATTTGCATCGAGCACCGTTCCGCTGATCGTGCCCGCTCCAGCCTGTTGAGAGTTACTCGTTGCAGGAGCGCTGGATTTTTGCGGTTGTGGCGCATCCGGAAGAGCGGAGCTATCCGCCAATGCGACGCTCTGTTGTGCAGCCGAGGTCCCAATGATCAGGATGACAAGAAGAATCGAATGACACCCGGTGAGAAGGGGGTGTTTACAGCCACTGAAGTCAAGCAATGCCCCGAGCCTCTTTCTTGACCGAAAGCTTGATGCGTCTTGTGGTTCGACGCTGGATTACGCCGCGGAGTTACCCGACCTGCCACAATTTGCAAGCTGTTGACGATATCGTTCCGAATTCTTAACAGAATTGTAGCTGTATTCGACTGGAGTACAAATTCTTGCACAGTAACCGTTACTCCTTCTCCGGGGCGAACGCGAGCAAAACGTTGCCATCCATAGCGTTGGTGTATCCGGTATTGACGTAGAGAACGCCGTCGACAATCGCCGGGCCCGCGGCATTCATCGAGCCGCCGTGGGCGCGAACGCCATTTGTTGTCTGAAATTCCTTGGCGGTATCAAAATCCCACAAGATGGAGCCATCGTTTGCGTCGTACGCACGCAGATGTCCATCGAGGGATCCCGAGAATACGACGCCTGGGATGGCCGTAGGAGGCGCCATCTGCGCCGCGCTGCAGCCATATTTGCCGAGGCAGGCCGGCTTCGGAGGTTCCACGCGCCACACCTGCTTTCCGTTGTGCAGATCGAGCGCAAACATTCCCCCGCCGGCGAGCGGCTGGTCAAAATCAAAGTCGGAGAGCGGAAAATATGCATGATGGCGATCCGTAGCGCCGCCCCACTCGATGCCGCCCAACGGGCCCCCACGACCGATGCGCGTCTGCCATAGAATCTGCCCGCGCTGTTCAGGATCGAGTGCATATACAACGCCGGACTTCTGCGCTACCACGAGGATGTCACGCCCGTTGGCGAGTCTCTGAAGAATCGGTGGCGCTCCGAAATCGTAATCGTCACCATGGCGCTCCGGACAGTTGTCTTTTTTCTCGGCGACGCAACCGCTGTTCCACAAGTCCTTCGGAGTGAATTGCCGGGACCACAAGCGTTTGCCGCCGTTCAAGTCGAGCGCGACGACCGCATCCGACAAGCTCGTTGCTGGTCCGGAATAGTTATTGCCGGTAGTGATGTAAAGCGCGTGCCGCTTCAGATCGGCAGTCGGGGTCGACCATACGGCTGCCCCTGACGGCCCGAAATATTGGACACCGCGCGAACTCTTGCGGGTCGGCTTGGGAAATTCGTCAACGGTGTACGCTTTCCAAATTTGTTTTCCGGAAATGGTGTCGAGGGCGACGACGCTACCGCGAAAGGTGCAACAGGGATAATCCGGATCTGCCGAAGCGCCTTCTTCGCCGGAGGAGACCGGTACATACAATCTGTTGTCGACGAGGAGCGGTGAACCGGTGATCCGCGCGGCGGGGTGGGGATCGGCACGAGCCTGCCAGAGTAAAGACCCATCGTCCACCTTGACGGCATAGACGACGCCGTTGGTATCGCCAAAGAACGCTGTGGTGCCCTGATTCCCGATCGAAATCGCGGTCTTGACGGTTGCAGAAGCTTTGTAGGTCCACCAAAGGCATCCGGTGGCTGAGTCCAGCGCGTAGACAGTGCCGTCTTCGCTTCCGACAAAGAGCCGTCCCTTGAAAGCGGTGGGCTGCCCATAGGTTGCCGCGACGCCGGCAAAGCCGAAGGCCCATTTTAACTTGAGATTGCCGACCTGGGCACGCGTGATTCCAGCGGCTCTTGTCGGCTGAAATCGGCGATTTCGAGCATCGCCGCCCCAGCCACTCCACACCGGTGGATTTGGCGGGGGATCGAGATCGCGTGCGCAGTAAGCCGAGCGCGGCTCTGAGGACGCAACGGCGGGACTCGCCAGATAGTCGGCGATGGCGTTCTTCTTGGCTTCATTCAGAAGACGTCCTTCCCACTTCATTCTTCCCGACTTGAGGGCCGTCAAAATGGCGTTCTTGCTCATCTGCCGCAGGGCTTCCGGCGCCGGTGCACGCATATCGTTGTCGGGCTTATGACATGAGGTGCACCGTTGCTGAAAGAGGGCTGCCCCATCCGGCGGAGGGGCTTGCTTCCGCGAGCATCCGTTCAGAAGCACAAGGGCAATGGCCGGCAAGAAAGCCAATGCAACTGCGGGGCGATTGCTTTGCCGTTCTGCCATTCGTCTGGGCTCGTCAGACTGCTTCCGTACAAGTGGAACGAGCTATTTAGATGTCAGAGTTTGCTTAAGTGACTGCTGAGGCAGAGTAAAGAACGTTAAAGTTTTGTGAGGCGCTAACA
>JASLEQ010000088.1 GCA_030151135.1 Candidatus Sulfotelmatobacter sp.
CCCTCGAGAACATTGCCGGCATCTGCAACGAAGGCCGCAACGTCCTCGGCATGATGCCGCATCCCGAACGCGCCAGCGAAAACGAACTCGGCATGACCGACGGTTTCCGCATCTTCGAATCCATGGTCGGGACCATGGCCAAGCGGTAAAAGCAAAATCTTTACACCCGATGGTCAGTAATTGAAGTTTTTGTACCGGTACTGCGGATGGGCTGTAAGCGGTGCCCTGCAAGTTTAAGGATTTGGTTTTTCGAAAGCTTCCTTGTTCACCACAAAAGGCATCTTGGTCACATCGCCGCCATAGTTCCCTTCCAGCACGTCGATCAATCCCTGCACGCAGCGTCCTGCCATGCCCTTATTCGGATCCGGATCGAGCCGCGTGATGCGTCCCGCGCTGGCAAAGTGCGGATACAGCCGGCAGGTGTCTTCGATCTCCGGATCGCGTAGCGGAGAATCGTCGGGCAGCGGCTCGTTCTCGAAGACATCGAGCGCAGCGCCCGCAATCCACTTTTCTTTCAGTGCGCGTGCCAGCGCGGCCTCGTCCACCACGGAGCCCCGCGATGTATTGACCAGGTAAGCATGCGGTTTCATCCACCGCAGCGTCTTTTCATTCAACAAGTGAAACGTCGGCGTGCCACTCTCTCCCTCGCGGATCAGCGGCACATGGATGCTCACAAAGTCCGCGAACGAGAGCGCCTCTTGCAACCCCACGTACCGGATCATCGTCCTCTGCTTCTGGATGCCGGTGTCGAAACGCAGGTTCATCAACCGCTGAATCGCATTGATATATTCCTTGTTCTGGTACGCCGCGTCGTAACACAGGATATTCATATCGAAGCCGGAACACTTCTTAATCATCGCCAGCCCGATGCTTCCGGTCCCGATGATGGCAACTGTCTTTCCCGTCACCTCGTCTCCGAGAAACGGCAGGTACGGATGCCACGTGTCCCACTTCTTGTCACGCACGAGCTTCTCCGCCGTCCACAACCGCCGCGCTGCCGCCGCAAGCGTGAAGAACGCAAATTCCGCTGTAGCCTCGGTCAGAACATCGGCAGTATGAGTGAACGGAATGCGGAATCGGTTGGCGTCGGCGCGGTTGATGTTGTCGAATCCGACCGCGAGTTGCGCGACCACCTTGAGATGGCCATCTCCGGCGTCGAACACTTCGGCATCGATTTTGTCGCGCAGTGTGGTGATGAGTCCATCGATCCCGGAACGCACTTTTTCGATGATCAGCGACTTCGGTGGAGCGTCCACATGGGGATAAACCTCGACCAGGTAGCCGCGTACGCGAAGCAGGTCGAGCGCGTCTTTTCCGATGTCACAGGTGGCGAAAACGCGAAAAACTTGATTCGGCATTTGTGGGGAATCCCAAATACGGCTGCGGAAGCGCAGCCGGGGATTTCCCGATTATAGTCACGCCCCGCGGTCAGGGCCAACGGCCGCCAGTTCCGGAACTTCCGCCGCATGCTTGTTTTTCAGCGTCATCAACGACGCCGCCTGCTGCGCGATATGTTCGGCTGAGACCTCGAATTCTTTGATCAGCTCCCACGGTGCGCCGGAATCCCCGAAGCGATCTTTTACTCCGATTGCCCCCGTAATAATGGGCACTTCAAAAAGGTCGGGACACGAGCTGATCGCGTGCGACACCTGCCACGCCAGCGCGCCAACCTGGTGCTCTTCGGCCGTCACCACCACCCGCGTCTCGTGTGCCGCGCGAAGGATGGTGCGACGATCCAGCGGCTTCAGGGTATGCATGTTGAGCACCCTCGTCTCGTACCCGAACTCCTGCTTCAGCAGCCACGCCGCCCGCATCGCCTCCGGCACCATCGGGCCACATGCGATGATCGAAAGATCCTCGTGCTCGTTGCGGTAGTCGTCGGCAAGTTCAGTGATAAAGGCGTCAGCGAAGTTCGCTGATTCCTTTCGCAGACGAATCACGTTCGCTTTTCCAAAGACAAATGGGGTTTTGGCAGACGATACGATGGGAGTCGCCTCGCGCGCGAAGCGAAGATACTTCGGCCCCGGATGCCGCAAGAGCAGGTAATCCGTCGCTTTCCTCGTTTCCACCGAGTCGCACGGAACCACCACGGACATGTTCGGTAGCCCACACATGGCGAACAGATCTTCGAGCGCCTGGTGCGTCGCGCCGTCTGGTCCCACCGAGACGCCACCGTGCGCGCCGGCAATCAGCACGTTGAAGTTGCCGTAGCAAATGGAAACACGGATCTGGTCGAGGTTGCGCGCCGCCGCAAAGGTCGCATAGGGGCCCAGTACCGGGAGCTTCCCTTCCCGCGCCAACCCGGCCGCAGCCGCCGTTGCCGACTGCTCCGCAATGCCCATGCTCAACCAGCGGTTCTTCCGCTCCGGATGCTTCGCGTAAAACTCGCTGATGGTGATCGACCCCGAAATGTCCAGACCAAGGCAGACGACGCGTTCATCTTTGCCGTTTTCGGCCAAGCTCTCGCCAAAGCCCATGCGGGTCGGCTTCATCGCCGCCTTCATCGTTGTCCCGGAATTCCACCAATAATCCCTGCTGAAGCGCGGCATCTTGGCGTCGAGTTTCTTCTCCACGTCCGCCTGGTAGCGTTTCGCATTCTCCAGCAGCACGTCATAATCGATCTTGTCTTCCACTCCGAGTTCTTTCAGACCTTTTTTCATCTCGTCATAGTTGGGCGTCTTGCCATGCCAGCCCGCCACGTTTTCCATGAAGCTCACGCCCTTGCCCTTCACCGTATTCGCCAGGATCACCGTCGGCTTTCCGCTTCCGGCGTTCTGGCAGGCCTGCTCGAGCCCGGCAACCACCTGCTCCATGTTGTGACCGTCAATGTCAATCACCAGCCACCCGAAGGCACGATAGCGGTCGGCGAGAGGCTCTACGTTCATCACTTCGCTCACCGGACCATCGATCTGCAGCCGGTTCACGTCGATAATCGCGATCAAGTTGTCGAGTCCGTAGTGAGCGGCTTCCATGGCCGCCTCCCACACATTCCCTTCCTGCTGTTCGCCGTCGCCCATAATGCAGAAGATCTTGTTATTGCGGCCGTCGAGACGGCTCGCCAGTGCGGAGCCCACAGCCACGCTCAAGCCTTGTCCCAGCGAGCCTGTGGAGGCTTCTACGCCCGGAAGTTTCAACCAGTGGGGATGTCCCTGGAACGGAGAGTAAAGCTTGCGCAGGGTCATCACGTCGTCGCGATTGCAGAATCCGGCAAACGCCAGTCCGACATAGAGTGCCGGAGCCTTGTGCCCGGCCGACCAGAAAATCCGGTCGCGCTCTGCCCAGTTCGGGTTTCGCGGATCGTGGTCCGCTACCCGCAGATAAAGTGCCGCAGTGATGTCCATGATGGACATCGTGCCGCCAGCGTGACCGGAGCCGGCTGCGCACAAGGCGACCAGGTTGTAGCCACGCATTAACTTCGCTTGTTCTTTCAGCTCTTCAACATTAAGGCGCCGGAGAATCTGGGAGGTGCCGGAATCGATGATCGACATAACATCAGAAGCCTAGGTCGTTGTCTCATAAGCAGCAGTGACTCTTATCACAAGCGATTGTGTGCAGGTGGATCGCGTGTTCTGAGGAATTCCTCGTCACCGTTCACCGTGCTCCCCGTCA
>JASLEQ010000303.1 GCA_030151135.1 Candidatus Sulfotelmatobacter sp.
CACCGCGGAGTTGCAACCGCAGAATCTTGCGCCGAAGCGCAATCCCCTATGGCAGGGAGTTGCGACGGAGGTGCTGAATCCAAAGACTGCCCTGTTTTTCTTATCGTTTATTCCGCAATTTGTGGTGCGAGCCAACGGGCACGTCTTCCGGCAGTTCATTATGCTGGGAACCATTTCCGTTGTGCTCAACACCACCGCCGATCTCATCGTGATCGCGATGGCCGGTCCTCTCGGCGAGAAGATTCGTTCGTCGGCCGTGTTTCGTAAACGGCAACGCATGATGACCGGCGCCGTTATGATCGGATTGGGAACGTATCTCGCAACCAGCGAGAGCAGGTAAGCTTCTGCACCGGCCGAGAATACGCCGTGAAGACAGCCCGCGAATCGCCAATCTGCGACGGAATCACTTATGAAATTAAAGATTGCATTGCTGGTATTTTGGCTTGTGGTGCCGATCTTCTCGCTCCTCGGTCAAATGGGAGAGACCATGCCAGCCGTTGAAGGCGAGACGTTTTCCGATCGCAAAATCGTGCTGCCCGACGCTGCTCGTGGCCACGTTGCGGTACTTATTTTCGGATTCACCAAGGCCTCCAAGGAGCCGACGAACGCATGGGCGAACAGGCTCTTCGCGGATTTCCACTCACGCGATGGATTCGAGATCTATCAACTGCCTGTTTTGGAGGACGTTCCGCGTTTCATTCGCGGCATGGTGATCTCCAGCATCAGGAAAGGTGTTCGCGAGGACATGCGCGACCACTTCATGCCAGTCCTCGAGCATGAGTCAGAGCTGAAACAATTCGTGCACTACAAGGAGCCCAACGATGCTTATCTCGTGCTGCTCGATGCTTCGGGAAGAGCCCTCGCGCAACAACACGGGCCCTTTGCCACTCCGGCATACGCACAACTTTCTACCGACATCGAGAAAGAGCTGGCGAATAACCGCAAACCGTGATGGCTACAGTTCGATCACCTGGTGATCGTGGCAGTCGGAGTGGATAGCTTCATATAGCTCATGCAGCAGTTGGCCGCCGTACCGGGCCAGGAAATAGATCCCGCCGATTCCGCGTTCCTGCAGACCTTTGTGGGGATAGATCGCCTGACTGATCATCTCGGCATGGCGGCTGACCAGTTCGCTTTTTTGAGATTCCGCGCGCGCCGCTTGCGAGTAGAGCTTTTCCAATTGATGTTGCATCTTGGAACGCGCAGTCTCAGCCGCATCCACCAGGGTCTTGTCGAGTTTTTCCAATTTCTCTTTCACTGACGTGAAGTTCGCGTCGAAAGATTGCTTGGCATCTTCGAAGGCGGCCTGCAGATCCCTGGGCAGGTGTTTCGCCGCGATCTCTTTACGGATCGCCTCAGGGCCATTAAATACATCGGTGATCGAGAGGCCATGCTTCTCGAACAAACGCTGCATCTTCGATTCGATGAGCGTTGCGGAGAAGCGCGGCAGTACAGGAGTCACGCGTCCCAGAAGCTTTTCGTATACCACGGCGGCCTGCGCGAAATAAGCAGACTCAGCAGCACCGCCCGTATAAGCCAGCGTCGGCAGAAGGTAATCCTCCACGATAGGGCGCAGCAAAACGTTCGGACTGAAGTGTTCCGGATGCTCACTGCTTTCCTTGAGCAGGTCTGATTGCGATACCTTTTCGCCGAACGCTTCGCCGTCAATGATGAACTCAACCTGCTCGCCGGCTGCGCGCCGTGACATCGGCAGGCGCGCACCATTCCGCGTTGTGAATAGCAATACCGAAGACTCGGTGACCTTGACCTGCTGATGATAGCCGGCGCGCTCCAGCTGATTTCCTCGTTCGAGCAGCGCCGCGGCTAATTCCGGCGCACGTTCGATCGCTGCGCGATAGATGGGTTCGGCTACGCGAGCCAGGTCCGGGTCGGAAGGATCGATAACGATCACCCCCCAATCGGCAAAAATTCGGGCGCACAGGCGGGCAAATGCTGTGCCCAGGCTTTCTCCCGGACGGTAGGTTTCGCGCAACCAGGAAGCAGCGTCTGTATCGCCTAATAGCGATGTCGCCTGTTCGACGACGGCATTGATCTCATCGCCAAAGCGGACGTCGTTGACTGGCGCGTTCGGAACGCCACGGCTCGAAGTCGTCAGCGTCTCGAGGGTACCGTCTTGTCCCGGGATCGAGACGTGATTCACCTCGGCAAGATCGTGATCGTAGGTTGCCAGCCAGAAGACTGGGACCGTATCGATTCCGCCGGCGGTAGCCTCATCGGCGAGCTTCACCGCGGTCAGTGCCTTGTAGATGGCGAACGCCGGCCCGCCGAAGAGTCCAACCTGCTGCCCGGTTAAAACGGCTGCGGCGCCTTTACGGAGGCGCTCAATATTGGCTAAAGTCTTCTCCGAAGCGTTCCAGGACTTGTTCTGGCGTTCGAGGATGGCGCTTACGCGTTCGCGGCGCGCGGGATCATATGAGACTTTGGCTGCTTCGTCCTTCATCCACTCTCGGAAAAATGGCGATCGCGGATAGAAGGGCTGAATGTGAGGGGTATAGGCCAGCAGGTCGGTGAAAAGGCGGGTCGTGTGAGGGATCTGGGAAAACGGGAGACAGTGAGCCTTCACAGACAGTGCTCCTGACAACAGTTCGGCGATGGCAGCCATACTCCGGATTGGACGTTTGAAATCATCGTTCGTGAGTTCTGCCTATGATCGCACACCCGTCGATAAAGGAGCAGAACGGGGTGCCGTAGTTGAGATGCCAGAAATGGCGCCGAGATGCAAGATAATCAGGGCACTCTCTGCCTGCCATTCCAAAGGATCGTGTCATGATCTGCCATGAGGCCAGGAACGTGCTCGAAATGCAAACCGTCTACGGGATGGCTATCAAGGCATGAACGTTATCTCCACTCCCCTGAACATCAGCTTGCCCCTGACGCTGGAAGGCTCCGTCGTTCGCCTGGAACCAATCCGTCGCGATCACGCCCAACTGTTTTGGGATGTTGCGAAGAACGATTTAGACGACATCTTCCGCTGGATTCCTTATGCGATGAAGACTCGCGAGGATTTTGAAAAGCTCGTAGACAAAGCATTCGCCGAGCAGCAGCGCGGGGAGTCGGTCGTGTTTGCGACCGTCGAACGCGCTTCCGGCAAGACTTTGGGCAGCACGCGGTTTATGAATGTGGATCGAGTGAACAAGCGTGTCGAGATCGGATCGACGTGGATCGCTCCAGCATGGCAGCGGACCGCGGTGAATACCGAGGCGAAGTATCTGATGTTGCGGCATGCGTTCGAGGTGTGGGGATGCATCCGCGTGGAGTTGAAAACCGACGGCATGAATCAACAGTCGCGAAATGCGATTGCGCGCATCGGGGCGAAGGAAGAAGGGACGCTCCGACGGCATCTGCTGACCTGGAGCGGTCGCGTGCGAGATACGGTCTATTTCAGCATCCTGGACAACGAGTGGCCCGACGTGAAGGTGCGTTTGGAGCAGAGGCTCGCGGCCGGCGCGCGCGGTAACGAAGCCTGATCCCATTCTCGACGCCCGCATGGGTATAAAGCGCCGCTCGCAGTGTGATCTATCTTGTATCTTCAAAGCTTGGCTTTACTGCGCGCGTGCAGGAACCGCATTGCCAGCGCGTGATGCGGCTCTTGCTTCTTTGATTCCAGCCTGGATGATCTGATCCCAATCGAGGTGAGGAATGGGAGATTTCGCGGCGGTTTCATAGATCGACAGTGCGTCTTGCGGCCGGTTGAGCTTCTTCATGCAAAGCCGGGCTGCGCTCAGTTGTGCGGTCAGCGACTGGCGCTCGGCGGGATAAGCTTTCGCCAGCTCCAGATATTCCGACAGGGCACGATCGAACTCCTGCATCTCTTCAGCGCCTTTGCAAAGTTCAAGCCAGGTTGAGGCGGGCATTTTGCCTCCGCCCCCGTCGACAAACTCGGCATAATCGTGAAACGCCGCTTCGACTTCATGGGCTCGCAGGTGAAGGCTGCAGGTTTTTACGGTGGCGTCGAGATAAGCATCGGTGTCGGCCTGCCGTTGATAGATCTGGCGGAGCAGCGCCCAGGCATCAATCGAGTTGGGATGCGGCTTAACATAACCCATCAGCAGCGTCTGCGCCTCGGCGAGTTGCCCTTGTTCCATCATCTGGCTGGCCTGCTCGAGCTCTTTATCGTTGGTCCAGGCGATTTCCTGTTCGATCGCTTTGTTCGCCTTATGCTCAATTCCCGAATACTGGATGGCTAACGCAACGAGGGCCCCGAACACGAACCCGCCGACGTGCGCCCAGTGCGCGACCCCGTCATTCCCCGAAACAGAGCCGAAGAATATTTCCTGGACAAGCCACAGCGGCAGCAGCCAGTACGCCGAAGCTTTGAACCGGAGATAGCGGAAAGGATTTCCAGTTCGCAGCAGTTTAGCGATGCTGAACCAGAGCACCCAGACCATTTCGATCTTCATCTTGGGGAAGCGAACCAGAAACGCTCCCATCAGCGCAGCCACCGCGCCCGATGCTCCCACCGTTGGTATGGTGCTGCCCGCATTCGTCCATGCATGAATCTGGAGCGCCGCCGCGCCTGCGATCAGGTAGAACGCGGCGTAGAGCGGGCGTCCCCATACGTCTTCCAGAACGAATCCCGCGAGCCAGAGAAACCACATGTTGCCAATCAGGTGTTCCCAACCACCGTGCAGGAAATTCGCGGTCAGGTAGCTGACGGGCTTGGGATGCCCCGGGACGAACGCGTATTCGTCGACCACCGACGATTCCTTGAGCCGAGCATATTCGGTGGTGAGACGGTCCATTTCCGCCTGCAATTCATCGGGATCGGACATCGCGCGAATCCGCGCGTCGTACGCATTGATCGCCGAGCGATTCGGATTCTGCACCTGGCTCCAGATTTTCGGCTTGCTCTTCTGGAACGAGTCGACGATCTTCTGCTCCTCCGGTTGAAGCTTCAGTTCGGGATGGCGCGCAGCGAGCAGGATGATGTCGGCGCCAATCTCACGTCTTTGTGCTGAAGTGTCGGGAGTTGCGTAGGTGGTGACAAGGAAGACGACGGTGTTGATCGCGATCAGGGAAAGCGTGACGACGGGCCAGCGTCGAGCCGCCATGTTTTCGTGCTTGATCGGAATCGGCAGCATCTACTTCTTCCCCAAAATCGCCAAGAATCGGACGCTGTTTTGGGTAGTGTAGGGGTGCGAAAAGCCGTTTTATAGATGACCTCAGGCCGTGTCCTGATCGTCGGTAACCGCAGCGGATGGGGGCTAGTCGGCGGCGGCTTCGAAAGCGGCGGATGACTGCCGGGAAGGTTTCTGCAGGAATGCTTGCCGCTCGATCTCAAAGGCTTCCAGATTGGCGCCAAATTCCTGCTCGTTCCACCCCATGACGGCGCCGATGCGGAGTGCGGCCTCGCGGCTGCACGCATCCGACCAGCATGGCCCGAGCGCAACCGGCACGCGGCGCAGAAGAATGTCAGCCATGGTCACCGCGAACTCATTGCGATAGGCCTCGACAACCTCGGCAACCACATGCGAACTGTGGGGACAAATGGGGGCGCGCAATTCCGCGCTGACCAGCGCCATGCGCGCAATATTCATCGCCCGCGGGCCATGCCACTCCATGATGCCGCGAGCCGTTTCTTCGCTGACCGACCCGGCGCGGGCTATGTCGGTCACCTGCTGGTCAAGCATGGGATCGAGTGCGCTGCCCGGACCGACCGCAATGGCCTGGGGCTCCTCTACCTTGAGCCCGATCTTGCGGGCGCATTCGCGAGCCAGCGACGCGGCCGTCGTGAGCTTTCCACCAATGATTGAGATCATGCGGGCGGCGCCGTCTGGCGTGTGGTCGTGCAGGAAGTGTCGGCGCGAGATCGCCGACAGCTTGTTGCCAGAAGCACTGGGCAATGGGCGGATACCCGCGAAAGCGTATCGAATATCGTTTGCGGAGAGCTTGGCCTTTTTGAACAGGTTGGTAGCGACGCCGAGCAGGTACTCGATCTCTTGAGAAGTAGGGACGGCTTTTCCCGGATCTCCGGTATCTGGAACTTCGGTTGTGCCGACGAGAACCTGGTCATTCCATGGAAGGACGAAAACCGGACGTCCGTCTGCAGCCTCGGTGTAAAGCGCAGCGGTGGGTGCTCCCGGAAAACGTGGTAGCACGATGTGAGAGCCGCGAACGCCGCCAACCATCGGCTTGGCTGTACGAACATTGGAACGCTGGCAGACTCGATCCACCCACGGACCGGTACAGTTGATAATCCACCCCGCATCCACGTGTTGATCCTTGTTTGTCGTGCGGTCGCGGAACAGGACGCCGCGAGCGCGTCCTTGGCCGATGTCGACCGCGAGAACCTCCGCATGATTGCGGACGACCGCGCCGGCATCCACAGCCTCGGTCATCCATTCGGCGACGAGGCGTTCTGGAAACTCGCATTGGGCATCTTCGAAGTTTAGAAACTGCCATTGATGCCCGGCGTCGAGCGCGCGGTGCACGCGAGCGATTTCCATCTCGCTTGCACCAGGAGCTTTCTTCCCCGCAATCTTCTGATATAGCCAAAGGCCGGCACGCACCTTCATCGCGCTGCGCTGGCTGTCTTCATTCAGCAAGAACAGGAAGTGTGTGGGATGAACCAGGTGTGAGCGCTCACGCAGCAAGTGTTCACGCTCGCGAATGGATTCGCGAACAAGGTCAATCTCGCCGTGTTCCAGGTAGCGAAGTCCACCATGAATGATTCGCGTAGAACGGCTGGTGACCCCTGACGCGAAGTCGTTTTGCTCGAGCACGAGCGTACGCTTGCCGGCACGGGCGCACTCACGCGCAATGGCGACCCCGTTGATGCCTCCTCCGATAACGACCACGTGGAAGTGCTGGCCGTCGACAGAGGAACGCGGTTTAAGGGTTAAAGCCATGTTGTCAGCGTTTTCGAGTTGCCGCGTGAAGATCCCAGGATTGCGAAGCGCACGTCGAACTGCCCTGATTTTGCATCATTTACAACGATTGCTGTAGGTGACGATGGTGCAGTCGCACGGCAACGCAAACCAGCCCTGAAAATGATACCGAAAGTAACCTGCCGCTGAGAACGGCGGCCCAGCCGGGACGCTGGGCCGTGATTCCGAGATCAATGGTGCTTAAGCTGCTTTCTCGAGAGGCTGGCGGCTCTCCTGGCCAAACAGGAGAATGGTCTCGCGATTGAAAGCGGGAAGATCATCGGGCTTGCGGCTGGTGACGAGCCTGCCATCGCGGATAACTTCTTTGTCTTGCCAGGTCGCGCCGGCGTTTTGCAGGTCTGTCTTCAGGGATGGCCATGACGTCATCGTTTTGCCTTTAACGCCTCCGGCTTCAATCAGTGTCCAGGGACCATGACAGATGGCTGCGATGGGTTTGCCCTGGTCCACAAAATGACGA
>JASLEQ010000342.1 GCA_030151135.1 Candidatus Sulfotelmatobacter sp.
ACCTCGACCCTGGTCGAGATCTCGCCGGTTTTCAGGGCGGCGTCGACGCGGCGTTCGGTGGCGACATCGACGGTCACGCCCGTGGCGACGAAAGTCTGGAACCCGGTCTGGGTGACGGTGACGTTATAGGTCCCGATGGGCAATTCGGGGATGGTGTAGCTGCCATCGCCGCTGGTTTGGGTAGAGCGCTCAAGGCCGGTACCGGTGTTTCTTACCGTGACGTTGGCTCCGGCGATGACCGCTCCCGAGGGGTCGGTGACATTTCCGAGGATGGTTCCGCGGAAGGTCTGCGCGGACACGCTGATGGCGGCCAAAAACACAAACACCAAGAAAACGCGCGCTCTCATGTTCTCTCCTTACAACAGGTCAGTTTTAGGGGGATGTTTCTATCGCGGGTTAATGGCGGCGTAGCTCTGGGAAGCTTGCAATTCCTTGCACACAAAAGAGATGTGTAGCCCCACCCCGCAAATCAAGCTGGCAACAACACTAACGAAAGAGTACCGGTAGAGTCAACCAAGAGTTTGTTGATGGTTACCATAGATTTTACGAATGGGGTAAGGGCCGGTACTGGGTCACGGGAATCCAGTTTAGTGAGCTTTTGAGGGATAGAACTGAGTGCCGGCGGTAACTCTAGAACGTGAAGGCCACGCCGCCGCGGACCGATCGAGCGGAGTCGACAAGGTAGACGGTCTGGCCGTCGGAGCCGACTACGGGTACGTATCCCTGGGCTAGGAGATTGCGGATATCGATGAGGGCTTCCATGTGTCCGCCAAGACTCGGGATGGGCTGACGGATGAAGATGTTCAGGAAGGGATCACTCTGGCCTGCCGAGGCGTTAAACATATCGACGGGCGTCAACGTAGTGCCATTGATCCAACGATAGCTGGCAATCCAGCGGGTGTGGGTAAGAGGTGTCGTGCAGCTGAGCTTGGCTCCGAGAGCATGATGGCGCTGGGTCGACATCGACTGTCCGGCCTGGATGAGGGGCACGTCGGAACGGGAAAGATCGAGGGCGCCGCCATAGGAGTAGTCCAACGTGGCGGTGAGGTCGGAAGCGAATTTGTGCTGCAGGACGACTCGAACGCCATTGGTGTCGAGGGCGCGTCCGGGGTAGCTGAAGGTGCCGGAAGAGAGGTCAGGCAGGAGAAATCCGCTGGCTGCCGTGACGTCACCAACTCCCGTGAGCGCGGGGTTATCGACACGATCGGAATAGAACGCTGCCTGAACGTTGGTGTTGCCGAGGCGACGCGAAAGGCTGAGTTCCTGGTGATGGGCGCTCTCAAGCAGCGGAGAGAACCCGGCCATGCTCACACGCGGATTCGCCTCACTTAAATCGGAAGGAGTGGAGTCGAAACCTTTTTCCGTTCGGGTGTCGGGCCGAGAAGTCGTGTAGTTGTACTCAACGAGGGTATTGGGCGACAGGTGCATGTCGGCGGAAGCAAACGGACGGAAGGCATTCAGATGACCCAAGAACTGGATGGTCTGTAACTCGCTGCCGAACTTGAGCTCCAGGACATCGCCGAGCGCCAGGCTATCGGTGGCCGAAAGGGCCAAAGCCTGAAGCGCGGCGCTGTGGAGGTTCGGATCGGAGGAAGTAAACCGGCTGACGGTCATCGCGATCGTAGGCTCGGAACCGTTCGGAAGGCGATGAGAATACCGGGCACGAACGACTGCGGCAGGAAGACTTTCGCCGTAACCTACGTTGCCGCTGAAAGCAAGGCGACCGGTCGCGAAGACAGAACGCTCGAGGGTGAAGCCGGTACTCATATCGGAACCGGTACCGTACCCACCGGCGGCGGAGCCGGCGAGAAAAGAGAGGGTGCCGCGGAATTCGTGGTCCTGTTTTTCGGTTGCGGGATCGTCAAAGATACGGAGGATTGGCCGGTTCGCCACCGAGCGAAGAGTCCATTTCCAATCGTCATCGTTGGAGAGGCTTCGCACCGGACCCAACTGCATGACATTCAGAAGAGTGCTGAGGGTGATGTTTACGCTGAGGCTGGCACCAGGTTTGAGTCCGACTTTTTCCCGCAAAGAAGGCAAGAACGACGGAGCGGTGACTTTCAGCGAATAAAGGCCGGGCAATAAGCCCGTAGCTGAATAGTGGCCGGAACCGTCGGTGAAGACTGTAAGTGAGTGATCGGTGGCGCCGAGTAGTTGCACGACGGCGCCCATCTGGGGGACGCCAGACGCATCACGGACGTAGCCTGAGATCGCTCCGGGTCGGTCAGCACCACTGGCCCATAAAGGGAGCGAGAGCCCAAACACGATTGTCCACGTTGCGAGCCTATGCAACTTCAACTATGCCCCACCCCCTGGGGGAAAAGCAGGGAGTTACTCTACTGCAAATACGGCGGACGGATCAACGGTCTGATTCGAGACCCGATCGTTGACCTTGATTTGAATTTTGTAAATGCCGGGTTGCAGATTCGCGGCCTGAATCGATTTCTGCAGCGTCAACTGATCTCCGACATTGCCCATAGTATCGGTCGATTCGGTTTTCTGAATGATCTGCTTATTTGTTTGAACGTTGGTGATGTCGTATTCGATGGTGGCGGAAGCCTTGTGAGTCTTCTCGTCCACGCCGAGATTATAGACCTGCATCCAGAAATTAAGCTTCTGATCTTTATCGCGGTTAAAGAGTGCCGGCTTGCCATTGGCGGGAGCGACACGCGGCCGCACCTTCATGGTTCCAATAACGAAGCTGCCGCTGCCGATGGCTTTTGTGGGAACGGGCTCCATTTGATCGGCAACGATAAGCGATGAGGTAGCGAGCTTGTCGTCAGAATATTCCGGCACCATGATGCTGCGACTGTAGATGCCCTTGCGGTCACCATTGACATCCTTGATCGCTATATAGACTTTATAGCGGCCTGGCCGCAGCGGAAGTGCCTTCCAGTAGACCGAGGCGTTCTCCGCGGTGCGGGGCAGCAGTTCGGCAGGAACGTCGACCTGAACGGTATCTTCAAAGGTCTGAACGATTTTGCCAGTCAAGGTGGAGAGCTTCGCGTAGATATTGACGGTACCGCGCTGCACGCCATCTTTATTGACGAAGGTGATGTCGCGGTTCTTCATCTGAATCGTGATCGGCACCAGGACGGTATCGCTGGTCACCTTCACGAAATCAGAGCGCACGTCGAACGGCATCGGATTCAGAATGACCTTGGAGTTCACTTCCTCGGTAAGGTCGGTGAACTTGATCTTTGGAGCCTGCTGCAGCTTGTAGAACTGCTCGAGCCGATCGAACTGCTTGCTTTCCTGCATTGAACTCTGAGGTCCCAAGCCGAGACGTTCGAGTCCGCCGCCGGTAAAGCGCTGGGCCTTGTTGGCCATTCCCATCTGCTCCCACATGGTGAGGCCGGCGTTGGGAGTCATGAGGAGAGCGTCCTTTTCGGAGCGATCCATGGTCATGTGATATTCGCCGCACATGCAGGAGTCGACAAATTCGATGATGACTTCCTGGCCGATGCCCTCAATGTAGCGATACCGCCAATCTTCGAAGGGGAAGGTCGAAGTCTCGCCGCCGCCTTCGTCCATGGGGCGCTCGTAAGTGCCGCCGGAGGGATGGGATTCGATTTCGTCGGGCTTTCCAAAGACGATGTAAATACGGCCGCGATCGGTTTTCCATCCTGGGACGCCAGCTGCAAAGTGCTCGTTGGCGTAGGCGATGCGCTGGTAGTGCTCTTCCTTATATTCGTTCTCTTCGGTGTCGGGCGTAGGGTCGCGGCGCTGCCAGAACGCTTCGATGAAGTTGTCGCGCTCTTCGTCATTCGAGAGCTGCTTGAAGGCGGCACGTTCTTCATCGGTGATGATGTAAACGACGTCTTCGTCGAGCCACTTTTTATAAGGCTTGCTTAATTCCTGCCGGAGAGCGCGTTCGTTCTTCTTCTTGGCCTTTTCGTTGACGGGGCGTTTAAGCGGGTCGACAGCGTCGGGAGCCTTGTTTTGGGGCGCAGCGGCGTCTTTGGCAGATTTATCGGCTGTGTTCTGATCCTGAGCTGCCTGATCCCGCTCGGCCTGGATCTGGTCTTTGGGATCTCTGGGTTGGTCCTGGGCAAGGGCGGCGGAAGCCACGAGACCCACAGAAAGGATCAATACATACCTGAAAATGGTTTGAAGAGATGCTACCCGGAACATGAGAGGGACTCCTGCCAGAACAAACGCCGTCTGCTCATTTTAAGGCCCTGGTAGACCAAACGCAAGGTTAAGTCTCGCCCGGAGAAGCGATTGCTACTACGTGGCTAGGAAGCGGGAGGGTGGCTGAAGAGTTGCCTGGGGAGGAAAGGGGAACCTGCATGGGTGGAATCGGGGCGCTATAATTGATGCGTTCCGGGGGCGGGCACGTTCCATTTCCCACCGTAACGGGTCTCGGGTCTAATCCAGCGAAGATGCTCGGAACTTTCTCGAAGGAAAGCTCGTAACAGAGGGTGTGTGCCCGTTACATCGAGCAGCTGGAGAGCTTTTTCTGCGGCAGATAAACGATTTGGTGAAAGAGTTATTTTCTGAAATAAAGCCAAGCCGGATGTGACGGAATTATGAAACTTTGGAAAAAAATTGCAATCGGCGCCGGAATTCTGGTTCTAGTGCTGGGCATTATCGGCTTCACAGTTCACCAGAGCCACAAGAACGTAGTCACCGTGCAGACTGGGAAAGCGCAGCGCGCGGACCTGGCGACGGTGGTGAGCGGCTCGGGAGAAATCAAGCCGAAGACGTACGTGAACATTGGCGCGAATGCGTATGGAAAGATCACCCACCTGTACGTGAGGGAAGGGGATCATGTGAAGAAGGGTCAATTGCTGGCGCAGATCGATAATGTGCAGTCGGCGGCAGATCTGAGCGCAAACCAGGCGGCGCTGCAAGCCGCAGAAACGGACGCGCTGGCTGCCGATGCGGGATTGAAGACTTCGCAAGCCGACATGCTGCGGGCGCAGGCAGACTACGACCGCAACAAGCTCGACTGGGACCGGGCACAGAGCTTGTTCAAGGACGGCCTGATTTCGAAGTCGGATTTCGATAGCCGCAAGAATGCATGGGCCACGGCCGATGCGGGGCTGACGCAGGCGCAAGCTCGGGTCACACAGGCGAAGGCGCAGAAGGAATCGGCCGACAAGCATGTGTCGCAGGCTCACGCCACGCTGGCGCGTGTGAGCGACGTGCTGCAGAAGACGACTTATACCGCCCCGTATGACGGCGTGGTCACCAACCTTCCTGTCCGCGAGGGCGAATCGGTGGTCATAGGAATCCAGAACGCGCAGGGGAGCACATTAATGACCCTTGCGGATATGTCGGTCATTACGGCTGAAGTAAAGGTAGATGAGACCGATATCGTAAACGTGAAGCTGGGACAACCGGCTGAGGTCATGATCGACGCGATTCCGAAGAAGGTATTTCACGGGACGGTAAGTGAAATTGGAGACAATGCGATCGTACGGTCGAGTGGAGTTTCGACATCACAGCAGGCAACGGCCAGCGAAGAAGCGAAGGACTTCAAAGTGGTGGTGACGTTGAACGACGCTCCGCAGGACGTGCGTCCGGGACTGTCAACTACGGCGAAAATCACGACCGCGACGCGAGGAAACGCGCTATCGATACCGATACAGGCATTGACGCTGCGGACGAAACAGCAAATTGAGGCGCAGAACAATTCACCGGGGTCGGTGCATGCCGCCGCCCCAGTGGTAAAGGAAGTTGCATCCAAATCGAAGAAAGACGATGAGGTGCAGGGAGTTTTCGTAGTCCGGAACAAGAAAGCGATGTTCGTGCCGGTGACGACAGGGATTACGGGAACAACCGACATTGAAGTGGTCGACGGGTTGAAAGAGGGCGACGAAGTGATCACCGGGAGTTACAAGGTATTGCGGACTCTGCGGCCGGGGAGCAGCGTGAAGATCGACAACACGAGTCCGAAAAAGGAAGACGAAGAATCATCGTAAGGGTCGTTACTTTGAGTGGATTGATACGTCAAACGAAGGGACCAGGGGTAAGGGAATAGATTCGCAAGGGTCTCGTGGCTGTAGAAGCGGAACTGTTCCCAACGACCGGCCCGACACCCTAATCCCTGAAGCCCAAGATCGGAGAGGTCAGTGGCATCGGACGAGGAGAAAAACATGGCAACCGCAGAAGTAATCAGCATGCCGAATAGCACAGTTCCAAACCCGGTGGACGTGGCGCCTCCGGAATCGTGCATGATCGCGGCCGAGGATCTATGGAAGACCTATGACATGGGGTCGGAACAGCAAGTGCATGCGCTGCGGGGCGTGAACTTGCGTATTCAGCGAAATGAATATGTCGCCATCATGGGGCCCTCCGGGTCGGGAAAGTCGACGCTGATGAACCTGATTGGCTGCCTCGATACACCATCGCAGGGAAAGTATTGGCTCAACGGTCAGATCGTGAGCGAACTGGATGACGACGAACTGGCGCGGATTCGAAATAAGGAGATCGGGTTCGTATTCCAGACCTTCAACCTGCTGGCCCGGGCCACAGCACTGCATAACGTGGAATTGCCGCTCATTTATGCGGGCGTGCCGACCGAAGAGCGGATGGAACGCGCGAAAGGGGCTTTGACTGCAGTGGGAATGGGCTCGCGCATGAGCCATAAACCGAATGAGCTTTCCGGCGGACAGCGGCAACGTGTTGCCATCGCACGAGCGCTGGTGAACAAACCGTCGATTATCCTGGCAGACGAACCGACCGGCAATCTCGATTCGCAAACCGGCGTGGAGATCATGGCGCTGTTTGATCGACTGCAAAAGGAAGGAAACACCATCATTCTGGTCACGCACGAGCATGATATCGCCGAATACGCGCACCGCGTGATCTACATTAAAGACGGCGTGATCGCGAGCGATCAGCGAAGTAAGGCTGGCGGCGGCACGAACTAATACTGTTCAAACGTCTCTCAACGCCCGGCTTCGGCTGGGCGTTTCGCTTTTGCACGAGTTACGCGGGACCTATCAAGCGCCGGTCGGGGATGTATCTGGGTGGATACTTTCGGTAGGGCATCCGACAGAAAATCGGTCGCAGAATACGTTAATTTTCTATCCAATAAGTGCGGTTCTTTTTCGTCGTCGAGTAGCAGTCTTTGAAGAAGCGTCCCGAAGAGATTCTTCAGGCTGTTCGCTATGTGCGAGAGTTGTGGGGCTGGAAAGCAGCCAAGGCGGCGAATCGCGTCAAAAACAGTGCTCTGTGCTCACCCTGAAATTTGAGCTTTGCAGTCGCGCTTGAAAGCGCAGAAAGGCGCTGATGACGAAAGACGAGATCGCCCAGATGGAGAATCTCTGTCGCCTGATTCAAGTAGAGAAAGACCAACAAAAGTTCAACGAACTGGTGATTGCGCTGAATGATTTGCTCGAAGGAAAGAGCAAGCGACTGGAGCAAGCTTCCGATCCGGGGAAGAAGGAAGGTGTCTGACGGCTGGTGCGATTGCTTACGCCGGGTGAGAGGCGGCAGCCGCCAGTCTCTCGCCTCCAGCGGCGGCAGCTAGAGATACTCTATCCCTCCCTTCCCTTTTCGCTGTATAGAGGGCTGCGTCGGCGGCCTGGAGCAAATCCTTTTCGGTGCTGCCGTGGTCGGGCATGGCAGCAACGCCGATTGAAGTAGTGACGACGCCGAGGGAGCGGCCTTCGTGAACCAAGGTCAGTTCACGAAGCTTCGCGCGCATGCTTTCAGCGCGGGCGGCAGAAACCCGGAGATCCGCCGTCGGCAGAACGATGACGAACTCCTCCCCTCCGTAACGACAAACAAAATCTTCAGAGCGGATGTTGCGCACTAGGAAAGATGCAGTCTCGCGCAACACAGCGTCTCCGGCTTCGTGGCCGTAGGTGTCGTTGAAAGTTTTGAAGTGATCGAGATCGAGAAGCATGATGCCCAGCGATTGTCCGGAGCGGGTGGCGCGGCGGATTTCCCGATCGAGCATTTCTTCGAGATAGCGGCGGTTATAAAGTCCGGTAAGAGGATCGCGCATCGATTGAGCGCGCAAGGCATCGCGGAGGCGAATGTTGGCGACGGAAAGACCGATTTGCGCGGCGAAGGTGGTATTGAACGACATTTCCGCCTCCCCGAGTTCGGGATCTTCGTCCGTGGCTTGAATGTGAAGAATGCCGAGGGCTTCTCCCTGGGCGAGGATGGGAACGCATAGGAAGGTGCGGTCGATTCCGCTGCCATGAGCACATCGCGCCGTTCTGTCTCCGGAGACGACGAGGTGGGGATGTCCGGTACGCAGTGCCCAGCATGCATCGGGCTCAAACGACTGCGATGGGATATGGCAGTCATTCCATTGCCCGGTAATCTCGAGAAGGTTTCGGGAAGGGTTGATTAATGCAATCGCGCCACGGCGGGAGGGAAAAATCCTGGGCGCATAGCCCAGCGCGGCGCTGAAGACTTCGTCCCGAGTGTGGCAACTCTGCAGGAGTTCGCCCATCTTGGCGAGGAGGGTGGCGCGATTGGAACGCTCCTTGAGAGCCTTCACCATTTTTCTGGTCTGATCGTCGAGTTTGCGGCGGGCCGAATCTTTTTCCTGCATCTCCTGCTGCAAGCGTTCATTGATATTCGCCAGTTCTTCCGTGCGGTCTCTTATTTGTTGCTCGAGAGTTTGCTGGCAGAGTTTC
>JASLEQ010000412.1 GCA_030151135.1 Candidatus Sulfotelmatobacter sp.
GATTGCCCGGATAGGAGAAAGAGTGTATAGCTTCCGAGCCTGTTCCGGAATGTCGCTGGCGGGATACCACAGGCCCAGGAAAGGCTCCAGGTCTGGCCTTTTCGCTTCGGCGATGATCTGGCCGTCTTGGGTGCTGGAGAATCGGTAAATCATGACTCGATCGAACCCGGTTAATTGCCTGATTCCAGAGGTCGCCTCATCGACCAGGGCGGTGAGGTCTTTCGAAGAATGCAGACGGTTCGTGATTCTCGAAACGGCTTTGTAGAAGTCAAGGAAATACGTGTGGGCGGCTGCAATCGTGGGCTCCAGTTCAAGAAACGAGAATCCGTCGTTCCGGTGCACGACGCCGTCCAGCAGAAGACCTTCCTTTTGACACGTCAGACCCAAACGCACGGGGTTGTTCTCTGTTGGATCCGAAGAATCGAGCGCGAATTGAACTCGCTCAATCTGCGCCGTATCCAGAATGCAGCTAAGACCGTCCCTGAGGATGTCCTGCGGCTTCAATCCAAAATAGTCCTCGCAATTTTCGCTCACCTGCAGCACTTTCAGCCCGGCTTCGCGGAGGACAAAAAGAACCCCGTGCGGCTGAATATAGCCGGGAATATGAATCGGTTCACGGGCACACTGCTCGAGGTCTACGATCGTGTCACTCATTCAGAGGAACTCCAGAGACGGCCGGTCGGCTAACACCGATTGGAAAACATGGAACATCTGTTCGGCAGCGTGAGTGGCACGCTCAGCCGATAATACATGCTCCTCCATGAGAGATACGTACCACTTCCAGACCTGGGCCGTCCGTTCGCCTTCTCCAAAGAAGAACGATGCTCCGTTATGGGCATCGAGACCAAGCCTGGAATGGATCTCCCGGTAAAAAAACTAGCCTCCAAGGGATGACCCTTCGATCACGTAAAGTGCTCCTATCAGGGTGTCCAGGTCATCCATTTCCGGAAGAGTGCTGCAGTCGGTGACTTCGCTGATAGCTTGCGCCGAAGTACCCAGAAACCGAAGGTCACACTCAAGCCGCTCCAGGCGTGGCCGCTGTGACCATTGCAGCAGTTCAAGCCAATCGCGAGGCTGGCAGCTTATCTGCCTCTCAAGGGGGCGGTACACGCGCAGATAGCGTGAAAGCAGGCTCCGATAGGTGGAATGAGAGCTCAAATGGCGGGATAGATCGATCTTCGCCTCCAGCCCCTCGTGGAGAACGCGGGTACGCTGCCGAATCACGGCCAACAGGTGTTGATTCTTCCGTTGGTCTCCAGCAACGGATTCCGCCGTCGATCCTCCGTTATGCGCGCTCAATTGACCACCCCATCGTGATTCGCGGCCCGGTATTTCCAAGAGTATAACGGAGCGAATCTTCCCCCCGGAGTCTCGAAATGGAGGAATTCGTAGAGCCGGTTCTCAGGTTCTCAGCCGATCCAAGCGTCCCAGTTCAGTCCGCATTGAATCCGGCACTGCGACTACACCGCGCGGAAAAAGGAAGTTATGCCGAGTCAATCCTGGATACCTATACCGAATGCACACTTACTAACCTTCGCTGCTGCGCCGGCCCGAGCCGGTCATGAAACTGCTCGGGCTACACTACTCAAGGCATGAGCATGCGAAATTTAGACTAGCGTGGAGAAATCCTCCATTGCTTACAACATCAGGAATCGTGCTCTTTGCCAGGCTTTGCGGCCGTATGTAGCCTACTCTTCGCTTTGCCATCCATTCTCTCACCGCCTCGTGGGCTTCGGCACCGGCGGAAAGACCCCAACCAAGGGGTGGCTAAGAGTCGGCAGGCTACTTGATACAAGATGATCCAGTCCATTCTGAACGTGCGTCGGAAATCATCACAAGCCAGCTCACCGAAAGAGGAACCAGGCTTCGTGAGCCTGGTCACATTCCTCGAAGTGGTGTGGGTCCTTAAGAGCCTCTACAACCGTTCCCGGAAGGAAATCGCAACTGACATCGAGATGGTGTTAGCTGCCGATACGCTCGAAGTTCAAAACGAGCAAGAGGTCTACGACGCCGTCGTTGCTCTGCGGAATGGAACCGGAACCCTCGAAGATGCGTTGATAGGGGCGGTGGGAATCTGGAGGGGCTGTTCCGCGATCGTCACCTTCGACGAAAAGGCTGCGCAGAGACTGCACGGTTTCGCATTGGCCTGATCGTCCCTTCGGGGCCGCTGGAAGGCTTTCCACTGGACCACTGCAGCCCTGCGTAGTCGGCAGGTCCCTTATGAGGCTCGCCCGCTTTCATCCCGGGAGCGACGAGTCCGGGCTCGATCAACACGCTGCGGATTCCAAAGTGACGGACTTCCAGTGCAGTGACTCCGTCAGGGAGTTGAAGAGTCATTCTTTTGTCCCAGAAGCTGACTATTTGCTCAGGTGGATTGCTGCCCAATTTGCATTCCCGGAACTTGCGGCGTTTGCGTCTGGCGCCGCGAAGGGTAGCGGCAAAGGGCTTAGGGTTCCGCACACCCAGCCGATCTGCCTTCACGGTCTTTCAGAAACTTTCAGATTTTCCTAAGTACTCCGTATAAAGGGACCGGCATACTTGTTCATGGAGGCATTGATACAGCGTTCAGCTTTCTTCTCGGGGTAGGTGATCGTCGCGAATATTCTTGCCGGAGGCATTGGCCCCTAATGGATCTTGCATTCGACAAACTCGCTTCGTACGCGCCGTCATGCGCTATTGTCTTGATCCTGACGCTGCTTGGCGCCTTCTTTCTCACCCGCTTGGGGCCGTGCTGGACCGGCCTGAATGGAGACCTCTGATGCCAACGCATGCAAACGAGAGGGGTCCATGGCAATTGCTCCGCATGACGGAAGGCCTCATCATCCACCAAAGTGTGTGCGCCGCAGCAGGTTTAGGTATTGCCGACTTGCTGCGCGACGGCCCGCGGGACATTGCCGAAATCGCTGCTACTATTCGAGCCAATGAACAAGCGCTGTACCGCCTGCTGCGCTTCCTCACCGGACATGGCGCTTTTTGCGAAACGGCGCCTCGCCAGTTTGCGAACAGCGAACTTTCGCAGTGGCTCCGCAGCGACATGCCCGGCTCTCTGCGCAAATTAGTGATGTTTCGCGGCAGCGCGTATTTCGTCTCTGCGGTGACCAGTTTGCGAAAAGTGGTCGCCACGGGTGAGCCCGCGCATGACGCTTTCGAACGCCTCCGTTGCGACCCGGAGGAAGCTCGCATCTTCGACGAGGCCATGGCCGACGTTTCCGCGCTCTGGGCGCCTTCTGTTGTGGCTGCCTATGATTTCGAAAGATGGGGCAGCCTGATGGACGTGGGCGGCGGGAACGGACTACTGCTAGCAGCACTTCTGAAAGCCTACCCCACGCTTCACGGCGTGCTTGCCGATCAGCCTCACGTCCTTACTAGAGCCATGAGCATCCCGTTTTGGTTAGATGATAGGGACCGAGTTACCTTCGAACCGATT
>JASLEQ010000427.1 GCA_030151135.1 Candidatus Sulfotelmatobacter sp.
CAGCGAGCCAAACGCATCGATTGCCGTCTTCACCGCACCGGCAGCCGCCGACTCGTCGGTCACGTCCAGTTCGAAGAGCTTCACCTGGTCACCGTAGCGCTCAGATAGCTCACGCAGTGATTCAATGTCGCGAGCTGTCGCCAACACCTTATTGCCCGCCGAAAGGCCCGCTTCGACAATTGCGCGACCCAGACCGCGAGAACTACCTGTGACCAACCATACTTGCGCCATTCAATCCTCCTATTTGCTGAGCCCGAGCTACTTCGACACCGCACGTGCAGCCGGAAATACTGTACAGCAACAAATTAGGAATAGCGCGGCCTGCCGTCGACATCATTTGGTCGAATGTGATTTGGGAGTGGAGAACCATGAATGCGGTTATTTTCTGAGTGATGGGAAGATGTATAAGTTCAAGCGTGAAGAACCGGCCCGCAAGTCTAATTCCTTGGGACGAATGATTTGGCGGCTAGGCTATTTGAAACTTGGCTTCGGCGGTGGGCACACTAATTCAAACCAGCGTCTGATGTACACCTGGGCGTGAGCCTCACCGCGGCAATGCCGCGCTCCTGCCGCATTGGCTGTTTCGGAATTCCACCGTTATCCGCTAAGGTCGGAATCTCCGCTTCGGATCACAAACCAGTGGATCGGGTTTGTGGTAACGAGTCCACAGACTTCACATCTAATTCCAGCAGAGATGTGATGCGCTTCGTTCTGTGTATCAGGAACTGGTCATTCTCACTTTGTGCTCGCGGTTGGTCGCCGCTGTGGCGTGAGAATCGTTAGTTCGCCGACTTGCTCTCTTTTCACAGCACCACGCAGTTGGGCGGCGTGATCCATCATCCAAACCTCGGGAATAATTTCGCCGACTAATTGCCCATGACAGAAAAGCCGCACCACCGAACTTTCGGAGACGACAATTCCCACCGCTTTGGTGACTGCGCTCATGTTGGCCGCTGCGATGTGCCGGCTGCCAAGTCCCAACGGCACATTCACTTGTGCAGCCAAAGCATCAAGGTAGCGGCACGCGGAAAGGACAATTCCATCACGGCTCACCACGAACCCGCCATCCAGTTGCGCCAATTCCTTGATGGTTCCGCGAAGATTGAGATTGGTAACGTGGCGCGAAGACTCAGGATGTCCCGATAGCGGGTCCAGGATCAACGACCTGGATCTCGCCAAGACCGCCTGCTCATCCCCAAGCGTAAATATCGTGCCAACGCGCCTTCCCTCTCGGCCCTCGCGAGCGATTTCGACTGCGAGCTCAATGAGGGATTCTAGAACCTCAGGATCGTACTCCGTGACCTGGCAGAGAATGCTCTCAAACACGCGTCAACTCCTCGGTGGTTCGATACGTATTGCCATCAGATACATATATTGCCTTGGATGAGAGGCTTACGGGGAAGATTCAAACTCAGGTCCCTCATGCATTATCACGCGCCAGCCTGCACGCTAGTTCGGGATGGGCCCGCCTCAAGCGCGGATTTCTTATTCACTGTTCGAAGGGGTGTGATGGCGGGTGTTAGCGGATTGACGAAGAGAGTGAGTTGCAGCGGATAAGCAGCATGTTGTCATGCGCGAGTAAATGCGACCCTACAACCAGTTCGCTTTCCGCTCATTTGGGCTCTATTGCGTGGTCTAGCTTTTCTGCAGAAGCTTGTCGACAGTAATGGGAAGTTCCCGAACACGCTTCCCGGTCGCATGAAAAACTGCGTTCGCAACATCAGGAATGTCACGGATCCGGTCAAAACTCATGTGAAGCTCACCTCAATCAGCGGCCCGGACGCATCGCGGGCTGCGCTTTTGCTTGGATGCCACTTTCGTCATATCGGAATACTTAAACCGAGCGGATACAGCCCGTTTATTCTGCCCAGCCTGCAAGGAGACTTAGGATCGCGGGATGAACGGCGCCACACGGCGAGGACGCTTTTTGGAAAAGGACAACCGAAGTACAAACTGGCATCATCTATTGCGAGCTTTGCTGCAGGACGCCGCCGGTCGACATCTGGCTGATAGTTCACGACCAGAGCATATCCGTGCTTGAGTTCCGGATCGTCCGTGAACTCAATGCGCAGATTCATTCGTATCGAAGCGCCACGCTAGGGTCAACAAGCGTTGCACGGCGCGCGGGAATGTAGCACGCCAGGGTCGCGACTACGATGAGAATCGTGGCAACCGCGGTAAAGGTCAATGGATCGTGCGCTGTCACGCCAAACAGAAGCTTCGTCATGAGCCGCGTTGACGCTAAAGCGGCGACGATTCCGATGGCGACGCCCATCAGTGCCAGTTTCGTCCCCTGTCTTAACACCATTTTGAGCACGTCTCCGCCCTTCGCTCCAAGCGCCAACCGGATGCCAATCTCGCGTTGGCGTTGAGATACGGAGTAAGACATTACGCCGTAGATGCCGATGATGCCCAGAGCCAGCGCCATTGCGCCGGCAATTCCCAGCATTGTGAGTGTGAAGGAAGTTCGCGCCACTGATTTGCTGAAGACGTCCTGCATCGTGCGAACGGAAGCGAGTGGCAGATTCGAATTCACGGACCATACCGCCGTATGAACTTCGTTCAGAAAACTTCCCGTGCCCGCTCGGTCAGTGCGAATAACGAACGTCACTGTACGGATCACGGGAACAAAAGGATTCTTAACCAGCGGAGGCCAGTACACCGTCTCCGGCTCGGCTTCCTGCAAACCCTTTTCGCGCACGTTCTGGAGGACGCCGACTACTTCGCTCCACGGCATGTTTGTGAATTCGCGGACGTGTTTTCCGACCGCCGCTGAGGGCGTACCCCACAATTCGCGGGCAAGATTCTCGGAGAGCATCACCACTGGCCGGAGTGCATAGATCTCGCTCCACGTGATTTCGCGCCCCGCAACTAATCTCGTGCCGGCTGTTTGCACTAGACCGGGAGAAATGTACTTGTACAGACGCAATGGCGGTATGTTGCTGTCGGCATAAGCCTTTCCCTCGGCGTAAATTTGGTCCCACGGGGAATCGAACCCTTCCATCGGCATCTCGCTGACGAATCCGACGGACTTTACTCCCTGAATTGTGGCGAGTCTATCCATGATTGCATTCTGCATTCGGACAACTCGGTCCGGCTCGGCAATCATTGAATCCGGGATAGAAATTCGCACAGTCTGCAGATGTTGCGGATCGGCAAATCCCGGGTCGACCTTTCGCAAGGCTGCGAAGGTGCGAATCATGAGGCCAGCACTCATCAGTAATAAGAGCGCCATTGCTACTTGTCCTACGACTAGCAGATTCCTGGCTCGATGCCGCTCCCGGCTCACCGTGGTGGTTCTCCCTACAGTTTTGAGAGCCGAACCCCAGCGTGGCCCCGCATATTTCAGCGCAGGGATGAATCCGAACAAGAACCCGGATAGCACCGAGAGAATAAAAGTGAAGACAAGAGTTCGCGCATCGATTGAGATTTCATTTAAGCGCGGCAGATTCGATGGTCCGACCGCTACCAGGAAGTCGACGCCCGCGTAGGCAAAGATAACGCCCACGACTCCGCCCATGATTCCGAGCATCACGCTTTCTATTAGGAGGCCTCGAACGATGCGCGCCCGACCGGCGCCGAGGGCGGTGCGGACGGCCAATTCCTGTTGGCGAGCCTCTATCCGTACGAGCAACAGATTGGTCACATTCGCGCATGCAATCAGCATGACCAAGGTGATCGTCGCCATCACGACCCATAAGAATTCGCCTACATTGCCGATTACTTCCTGCTTCAGTGGGTGAATCATCGGTGTGATTCGCCATTGCTCATAGATGTGTGAATTCTGGCCCGGACCGTTTGACCACGAGTTCATCCAGACCGGCAGCAATCGTGTCAGGTCGGCGTTTGCTTCCGTGATCGTCGCTCCGGGTTTGAGGCGCGCGATACCGTGGAAGCCGAAGCCGGCGAGAGGCAAGTTGACGCGGTCAAAAGGCAGTGGTGCGATCAAATCGAAGTCGGCATCCACGAATCGAAATCCGCGTGGCATCACGCCAACGATTTCTCTCAGCTGCGAATCGGTCGTGATGGTTCGTCCGATCACCCCTCGTTCTCCGCCGAATCGCCTTTGCCAGTAGCCATAGCTAAGCATCACCCTTCCCGGACCGTTTGGTACTTGATCCTGCGGCGAGAACCAGCGCCCGACGGCGGGCGCAACGCCGAGCGTCTCAAGCACGCCGTCACTGACTGCCACGGTACGCACTTGTTCCGGCTCCCCGATACCTGTGACATTCGCCGTACCGCTTCCCCATATGCCCAACGATTGAAATGTCTGGTTATGTTCGGCATAGGTGAAATACATGGATGGCGAGAGAAGAAGGCCGTTCTCGAAATCCGCAAGCCCCTCAACTCCCGGCGCGATCTGATGCAGCGCCACGAGCCGTTCGGCATGCGGGTAATTTAATGGCCTCAGCAACACGCTGTTTACTACGGAAAAGACCGCTGCATTCGCGGCGATTCCAATGGCGATCGTCAACAATGCGACCACTGTGAATACGGGACTGCGGCTCAACGCACGCAGCCCATGACGGATGTCCAGAAGAACGCTCTCCGCCGATGGCCATCCCCAGACTCCACGTGAGTTCTCCTGGATCAACTCCACGTTGCCAAACTCACGCCGCGCGGAATGAATCGCTTCTTCCCTCGACATGCCCTCTCCAACGAGTTCCTCAACTTTTTCGTCAAGGTGCGCCTGAATCTCTTCCGACAATTCACGGTAGAGTTGCTTTCGCGAAAACCACTGCTTCAGCCAATTCATAACTCACCCGGCGCCAGAACTTGCGTGATTCCTTTGAGCATCCGTTCAAAGCTTGATATCTCACGCTCCAGATGCCTGCCGCCTGCGGGCGTTAACTTGTAGATCCGAACTCGGCGGTTAGAGGCGGAGGTGCCCCATTCCGCGCTTACGAAGCCTTCCTTAAGAAGACGCTGCAGCGCTGGATACAGCGACCCTTCTTCGATCTGCAGCACCTCATTCGAGGTTCGCTTGATCTGCTGGACCAGGGCATACCCGTGCATGGGCTGGCGTTTGAGCGTGCGCAGAACCATCATCTCCAGGGCACCGGGGAACAGGTCGCGTTGGGCGGATTTCTTCATGTGGGCTGGAATCGTTCCTGGCCTCGCAGGCCTATTTAGTAAAGGCCTAGAGCAAACTAGTATGGATGACATTCAGAGTCAAGCGAAAAATGGCGCGAGGGATGAAATTTCAGAAGATTTCGCGCAGGACCGGGGCGTTCAAATGCCGGTCGCGCTTAAGGGCTGGTTTAGCTTGAAGAACGCGCTAAAGGTTCAATGTGCCTTAGCGGCAGCGAGCCACAATGAGTGTCATGTCGTCGGCCTGCTCGGCGTGACTGAAGCGCTGCACTTCCTCAATGATGCCGGTCAGCACTTCTTCAGCGCATTTGCCGCGCAGATTTTGTAAGGCGCTAATCAGACGGTTTTCGCCGAACTCCTCGGAATCCGGATTTGGCGCCGCTTCGGAAATGCCATCCGTATAGATCAGCAACACATCTCCAGGAAAGAGTTGCCGTTCTGCGACAGAGCACTCCCACGGCTCGAACAAGCCTAATACAGTGGCTGTCGCATCTAACCGTTCCACAGCGCCACTGGCTCGCAGCAGCACGGGGGGATTGTGTCCGCAATTGACATAACGGAGGCTGCGGGTCGCGTCGTCATAGAGCGAGAAAAACATCGTCGCGTAATTGTTGGTCTCCGTATTTTTGTGGAACAGAACGTTGACCGATCGCAGCAGACGCCGAAGATCGTCGAGAGCCAGCGCATATTGGCCGCGCAAGTTTGCCTGCAGATTTGCCATAAGCAGAGCGCCAGAAATGCCCTTTCCGGAGATGTCGGCCAGCGCCATGCCGAGTCTGCCTGAGCCGAACTCGAGAAAGTCAAAGTAGTCGCCGCCGACTGCGCGCGTCTGAATGCATCGGCCCGCGCAGTCTAACGTGGCCAGTTTGGGCGCCTCCTGCGGCAGTAAGCGGCTTTGCACTTGGCGCGCAATTTCCATTTCCTGTCCCGCGCGGCGTTCCGCCTCGATCCGCTCGGCCATGCGCTCGGCGAGAGAGATGCTCCGCATCGCAATACTAGCCTGGCTCGCTACGGAAGTCAGCAGGCGCTTGTCACGCGCAGAGTAAGTTTCTTCCGACAGTCGCGGCCCGAGAACGAGCAGCCCCTGCAGTTTTCCTTCGATGATTTCCGAGATCCCGCTTCGCGAGCTTGACGATGGGGAGGATCCACGAATCGGTACCAGGCATTCCGCGTGAAGTTGTTGTAGCGTGCTGCCCTTCAGGTCTTCTGGAGAGAGTTCAAGCGCGCCTTCGCTGCCGGCAACAAGATCAAGCACGCGCTCGTTGGCCGGAAGCGCTGCCCGCTGGCGCGGATTTCCGGCGTACGCTTGCAGCTCTCCTTGCGGCGATTGCAGATAGATCATCAGCGGGACGGGATGCAGCGCTTCGAGAATCTGCTGATGGAGAAGTTCTGCGAGGGCGGGACGGTCACTCACCGTCAATGTATGCGCGGCGAGATTCTCCAGAATCTGCTGTGCATCATAGGCGCTTCGAAAAAAAGCGCGGTCCAGTCGTGTACGCACTTGCCGATGCACCTGGATCGCACTCAAGATCAGGAGCATGCCAAAGGAAGCGCCGACAGGTATGGCAGCTTTCGACCCAGCGCTAAAGCGGAGCGAGAATGCCTGTCCGAACCACAACGTGATTCCAACCGAGATGAGCAGGATGAGGATCGTAAAACCACGCTCTACCAGCAGGTACCGGGCGCTGCGCCGTAGTAAGACCGGGATGTCCATCACCCGGTGCCTGGCGACCGCGTACGCGAACGACAACGGGATGAGGAAAAGAAAAATAGCCTTGGCGAAATCGGCCCAGAACGGCGTTGGCAGATGAGAGAGGTCGTAGATCAAACCAATCAAAACGGCGGGCGCGATGCCTACAAGCGTTCCCCAAAGCACGACTTTCAGCTTCCGACGATCTTCTACCCTGGGCGCCCCGATTACGTTCCAAACCAGTGAAAGCAGTCCTAACAGTACGGTTCCATACGCTACAAAGATTCTTATTAATGCGGTATGTAAGGGGCTGGCCAAATCATTGAGGAAAGATACGGCGGCGAATCCACCGTTGCGCACGTCGCCCCACTGCAAAAGCGCGTTCAAAGTCAGGAGCACCCATTTCAGCCACGGGAGTTTTCGGTCGATCGGTGAGCGGACCGGAAACACCGCGAAGAAAAAATAAAAGAGCGCCGGCAGTACTCCGCGCAGAAGAACTGCGTACCCATAGAGAAAGCTCGCCAGTCGGTCGGGCGCGAGCGCGAAGGCAATTGGAAGATCGGCTTCGGTGATGAATCCGGCAAACATCAGCGCCAAAAGCCACGCGTTCGCATCGTCGGAACGCAGAAATAACAAGGCCAGTCCGACAATCAGAAAGAGAAGCGGGTAAAAGCCGAGGACCTCTACGGCCCCTCGCCGCGCCAACGATTGCACGTCACCGGGCCCATGTGCCGGGCGAAATGCTGGAGTGACAACAACGGGCTGGTTGACACCGGGGCGTTTTAGGGTAAGCGAAACCGTGTCGCCTGGCTGAGACAGGTTCCAGATGCGAAATAAAACTCGGCTTGGGCTCGCGGGTGCAACTGTGCTGCGACCGTCAATTGCCGTGATTAAGTCTTTGTCGCGCATACCGGCCCGTTGTGCCGGGCTGCCGTCCCAGACTTTTGTGACGAGGATGCCATCGGGAGTCGACGAATTGTCGATACCGATCTCGACGGGCAGGTTCGACTTCCGAACGTAGTACATCCAAGCCAGGCTGTAGACGGCCGTTGCCATGGCGAAGACAATCGCCATCAGGAATAGCGGTCGGAATGTCGTGCTTCGCGAGGGATTCTCTGCCATGGAATCGCAAGATCGACAGTTATTGCTAGTTTAGACTACAGAACCTCAAGGAATGTTCTACTCAGCGGGGGGAGCGTCCCAACTTCGGTATACAAGATGCCTCGGGAATTGGGCTTGTTTCCGCGGCTGTCGTTTCGAGAAAACTTCAAACGGGATGCGGTTTCCCGTTGCCAACGCGCCCAGTTCCGCACCCGGTTCAGTCTGTCTTCTCACTCTCGTCGGCAATTCCAATTTTCGATAGACGATAACGCAGCGCATTGCGCGAAAGACCCAGCAATCGTGCCGCCTGGCTTTTGTTGCCATTCGCGCGTTTCAAAGCCTCAAGCACCATTTCGTCTTCCCATTGTTCGAGCGTCATGCCGTCGGGAAGAAATCCCGGAGTGCCATTGCCCGCCTTGGAAGGGCGAGCATCGATGTGAATGTCGGCAGCTTCAAGTTGCGGGCCCTTCGACAGGGCGCACGCGCGTTCAACAATGTTTTGCAGTTCGCGAACGTTGCCCGGCCAGTGATAGTTCACGAGGGTTTGCATGGCCTGCGGTGTCATGCCTTGGATTACTTTTCCGGACTCGCCGGCGAACCGAGAGATAAACAGATTTACCAGTTCGGGGATATCTTCTTTTCGTTCGCGCAATGGGGCAATGTCGATCGGTACCACGTTCAACCGGTAGTAAAGATCTTCTCGGAAAGTTCCCTGCTCTAATGCTTCGCGCAGATCGCGATTGGTCGCGGCAATCAAGCGAACATCGACCTTGACCGTTTTCGTTCCGCCAAGGCGCTCGAATTCGCGCTCTTGCAGCACCCTTAGCAGCTTGACCTGGGTTGCTGGAGGAACATCGCCAATCTCGTCGAGAAACAATGTTCCCTTGTCGGCAAGCTCGAATTTCCCAGGCTTGCTGGCCACCGCCCCGGTGAATGCGCCCCTTTCAAATCCGAACAACTCGCTCTCCAGAAGGTTTTCGGGAATCGCAGTGCTGTTAATTTTGAGGAATGGGCCGGACGCACGTCTCGACTTCTCGTGGATCGCCCGGGCAATCAGGTCTTTGCCGACACCACTCTCTCCACCGAGAAGCACCGTGGCATTCGTGGGAGCGACTCGCTCCACGGTACCGAGAACTTCCTGCATCTTCGGGCTGCGGGCAACGATGTTGGGATGTGAATACTTCTTGCCCAGAGCCTCGCGCAACGATCGGTTTTCTTCGCGCAGATTGCGGACATCGAGTTCCTTGTGAATAACAATCCGCATTTCGCTTAGGGAGAATGGCTTGAGCACGTAGTCGCTGGCGCCGGCTTTCATCGCATCGACAGCGGTCTCAACGCTTCCGAAGGCCGTCATTACCACGACCGGCAGCGCCGCGTTCTGCCGCTTGATCACCTGTAGAAACTCGAGACCATTCATGCCGGGAAGCTTAAGGTCCGTCAAAACGAGGTCGATGGGATGTTCGCGCAGCAATTTGAGACCGGTCTCCGCGTCTTCCGCGGGAAAAGTCGTAAATCCGTCCTCCCCGAGATTCAACTCGAGCAGCCGGCGCATTTTGGCCTCATCTTCAACGATCAAAATCGAGGGCATAATGACCAAGTTCCTGGTGCAGCATTCTTCATGAGATCACTAAATGTTCATTCTGTGTTGTATTCACCGACTCTTTGGCTGCAGGAAGGAACACGACAAAGCAAGCGCCTCGCTTCACGCCGCTTTCCGCATTCTCTGATGCGCTTTCGACGCGAATCGACCCGTGATGGCCATCGATAATCTTCGAGACGATCGAGAGCCCGAGCCCGACGCCCGTCTTTTTCGTCGTCACGAAGGGATTGAAGATTTGCTCGCGCAGTTCCGCCGGTATCCCCGGACCGGAATCTGCGATGCGGATCTCGACGCCTTCGATCTTGTGGGTTTGACGAGTGTCGCGCCGGGCACGCGCTACCGTCACCCGCAGGCTTCCCCCACCTTCGGCGGACATTGCGTCGTAGGCATTCTGGACCAGGTTCAAAAATGCCTGCTCGCTGAGTCCTTCGTCGAGAGGAACCGCCGGCAGATTCGCTTCATAGAACTTCTCGACCTTCACTGGAGGTCCCTTCCAGAATTGCGCTACATCGTTCAATGCTCGATCGAGCACAGCGGTGATGTCGGTTGGAGTGAGATCGGCATGCAGCGGACGCGCGAAGTCAAGGAAGCGGGTCACCAATGCGCTCAGGCGATTCGTCTCTGTCGAAATATATCCGGCGAGTTCGGTCGCGAGCGGGTTCGAATCGGCCAGTTTCTGCGTCAGCATTTCCGCGGAGCCCTTGATCACGCCGAGCGGGTTGCGAATCTCATGGGCCAGACCGGCGGAAAGTTGTCCCAGGGCCGCCAGGCGTTCCGATCGCCGCGCCTCGTCTTGTGCCTCTTTCAGGCGGCGGTTAGTTTCCGCAAGAGTCTCCGCCGTTCGCTGGTACTGTTGTGTCAAGCGCCGGCTTTCGACGACATACCGGTTCACAACCATCGCCGCCAGGAAAAAGAACAACACGCGAATGGCCAGCAGCGCGTAGTTCTCCCCCGTAATCTCGAATTCCTGCGACGCCGGGTAGAGATAGGAGCAGTAAGCGGCGGACGCCAGCGCCGTCCAGAACAATGTAGCCCACGGACCAAAATATTCCGCAGCTGTGACCACCGGAAGGTAGTAGATGGGGTAGTAACTGCTGTTGATGCTCGGCTCACCCGTGAACTCGATGGTGTGGTCAATCAGCAAAGTCGCCAGCGCAATCTTCAGCAGGACCAGGTACGACGAACCACGGCGCGGCAAACGCTGAACCAGCCACCCTTCGCTGATCTGGAGTATGCCAAAGCCAAGCAGGATCATTTGCTTGTGGTACTCCCGCCGCGGCGGCAGGATCGCGAGCACCGCCAGCAGTACGAGCCAGAGAACGTCCATCCAGTTGATGCTGGCGCGCTTGGACTCTGTCATCCGGAGACCTTGGAGTGAAAAGACGAATACGCCGGGAGAACGGTTCG
>JASLEQ010000451.1 GCA_030151135.1 Candidatus Sulfotelmatobacter sp.
CTTATCTATACGGCGATGGCGAAAGCGAAACCCGCGTCGGTCGAGTGATGGCGTCCCGCCGAAAAGATGTTTGGCTGGCAACCAAAATTCCTGACCGCACCCGCGATGAATTCCTCCGCCGCCTGGAAGCAAGTCTGAAACGTCTGCAGACCGATCATGTCGATCTCGTCCACATCCACAGTCTCGGACAAGAGGACGACCTCGCCAAGATCGAAGCTCCCAATGGCGCCATGAAAGGCCTGATGGAGGCCCGAGACCAGAAGATGGCTCGATTTGCGGGCATGACGAGCCACACCAACGGCGAAGTCATGGCCAAAGCTATCGAGCGACACGATCTCGATTGCGTGCAGATGGCACTGAACGCCTCGCGTAACGGTCGCTTCGAAGAACTCGCTCTTCCCGCAGCCAACAAGAAAAATCTGGGAGTGATCGCCATGAAAGTCACTGGACAGGAATTCCTCGTCGGCGACGGAGCAGGGAAGGCCGACATGAACTCGCTGCTGCGCTATTCAATGAGTTTGCCGGTCACGTCTGCGGTCGTCGGCATGCCCAAGCCCGAAATGCTCGCCCACAATGTCGAAATCGCCCGCAGCTTCGCGCCGCTCAGCGATCAGGAAAAAGAACGCTTACGCCAGCAACTCGGCACAGCCCGCGAAGGCCTCGAGAAAAAACTCGTAGGCCATCTCGACGGGCCCACAAGATGTCCGGAAATATTCACGGTATAGCGTCTATCGGAACTCTCGGAATCACATCTGCAAACACAAATCCGTCGCGAGTGACGCATTCTCCCGATTGGATTGGGATCGGTTCGCGGAACACAGGCCCATCGTAGGTGAAGGTGTGGAACTCGCCATTCTCGCCACAGGGATCGACAGTCTCAGGCAATCGCCGCAACAATTCGTGATCCAGATCTAGGCCCGCAAAATCCGCCCGCATTTTCGACGGGTCCACGCAAACAATCCGCGCCCGCAGCCCACCATCGATCATCTCGTGGACCAGTTCGCGCGTATTCCGGCCCCACAGAGGAAATAATGGATCAAGCCCCGTGCCGCGTAAACGCTCTTCACGGTAGCGCCGCACGTCTTCAAGAAACAAATCGCCGAATGCAATGGCCGAGACACCGGCCTCTACCGCTTGAGCACATGCACCCGCCATGGCCTGCTCGTAGATCTCATTGCTGCAAGGCCAGGGAAGCGGGATCTCCAAGAGCGGGAGCCCCGCAGCGGCAGCCTGCAGTTTCAATAGCTCACGCCGCGTGCCATGCATGGCCACCCGCTGAAAGTGTGTGTTGACGGTCGTCAGCAATCCGACCACTTCCACATCAGGATCCTGGCGCAATACGCGGAGCGTCCACGCGCTGTCTTTGCCGCTACTCCATGAGAGAAGAACTTTCCGCAATCGTCCCCACTCCTGAAAAATGAAAAAGGCGCGGACAAGATGCCCGCGCCCATGTACCAATTACGATCTACGCGTGGACCAGTTCGACTCCATAGATCGAGTGCCAGCTGGTGGCGGCCTTCAGTTTGTCATTGACGTTGTTGATATTCTTCACGCCTTCGGTTTCCAGCCATTTGCGGAACGCAGCCGCGCCCTGCTTCGCGTAAACCGGGATGCCTTCTTTCCAGGTCGCGCGTCCGCAGAGGACGCCGTTGAACTTCACGCCAGACTCCCCGGCGAGTTCCAGCGTCTCGCTGAATTCCGCGTTGCTCACGCCAGCCGACAAGTAAATGAACGGCTTGGTCGCGGCCGCGGCAGCCTTGTGGAACAAATCAATCGCTTCCTTCTTGGTGTACGCCTTCTGTCCGCCGAATGACTTGCAGCCTTCCACGAACTTCATGTTCACCGGCACTTCGACCTTCAGCACGTCGACGCCATACCGCTCTTTCGAGAATTCGCGCATGCTCTCGGTGACAATATGCGGTTTCTTCTTGGCGTACTCCACTCCCTTCTCGTCGGCTCCCTCTTCGTATCCGACAAACTCCAGGAAGAATGGAATATCGTTGGCGCGGCATTCATCGCCAATGCGCTCAACCCACGCGTGCTTGGTCTCGTTGACGTGCTTCGGATCGTATGGGGTGTAATACAGCAGGATCTTCACGCAATCCGCGCCAGCTTCTTTCAAGCGGCGTGCGGACCATACGTCGAGCAGATCAGGCAGGCGGCCGGGGCCCGTCTTGTCATATCCCGTTTTTTCATATGCCAGCAGCAAGCCGGCATTCTTGGCGCGGCGCTTCGAGGCCGGCAGGCCCCACTCCGGATCGAGCAGGATCGCTGTGGCATGGGGTGTGAGAACCTCGCTCACCAGCGTCTTGAACTCTTCCATCATCTGGTCGCTGACTTCGCCACCTTTTTCTTTCGCCAGCGATTTCTGCAGCGATCCGCGTTGATCCATCGCGGCTGCAGCGATTACGCCGCGTTCGTTCGACACTTTTTTCAGTCCGGCAAGTTTGCCAGGGGTAAGTTTCATGGGAAATCCTCCTAAATAGGAACAGGATGAATGCTGGAAACCATCAATTGTAAACTAATGGAAGAAGGATTTCGCCCATTCTTCTGGCTTGCCGCCGATCGGAATCCCTTAACGGAACCCGAAGATGACCGTCAACCATCGAATCAGGCATTGCATGGGCTGTGGAGTGCCGTCCCGCCAGCTTCAGGAGAGAATCGATCATGGCTATCGCTACCGTCAATCCCGCTACCGGAGAACTGATCAAGACATTCCAACCGCTTTCCGAGCCGGAAATCGAAAATAAGCTTCAGCTTGCAATGAAGACCTTCCAGGCCGAACGCAGAACTCCTATCGCCGTCCGCGCTCAACGCATGTTGAAGGCAGCGGAGATCCTCGACCGCGACAAAGAAAAACTTGGTCGCCTGATGACTCTCGAGATGGGCAAGACCTTGAAGTCCGCCGTCGCCGAAGCGGCGAAGTGCGGCACCGGATGTCGCTATTATGCGGAGAATGCCCAGCGTTTTCTCGCCGACGAAATCGTCGAGACCGGAGCCAAAAAAAGCTTCATCCGCTACCAGCCCATCGGCCCGATTCTCGCCGTGATGCCGTGGAATTTCCCGTTCTGGCAGGTTTTTCGTTTTGCGGCTCCGGCGCTCATGGCCGGAAACGTAGGATTGCTCAAGCATGCGTCGAACGTCCCGCAATGCGCGCTCGCGATAGAGAGTATTTTCCTGGAAGCAGGTTTTCCCCAGGGCGCTTTTCAAACTCTGCTGATCGGCTCCGCCCAGGTCGACACCATTTTGAATGATCCGCGAGTCGCTGCCGCGACTCTAACCGGGAGCGAACAAGCTGGCATCCAGGTAGGAATCGGTGCCGCTAAGCGCATCAAGAAAGTCGTCCTTGAATTGGGTGGAAGCGATCCATTCATCGTGATGCCGAGCGCAAACCTGGATGCTGCCGTCAATACTGCCGTCCAGGCCCGCGTTCAGAACAATGGGCAGTCCTGCATTGCCGCCAAGCGCTTCATCGTGGCCGAACCGGTTGCAGACGAATTCGAACGCAAGTTTGTCGACAAAATGAAAAACCTGAGAATCGGCGATCCATTCGACGAGAAAACCGAACTCGGGCCCCTCTCCACTCCCGATGGCGTCAA
>JASLEQ010000484.1 GCA_030151135.1 Candidatus Sulfotelmatobacter sp.
GGATGAAGGAAATCCGGCTTCACGGCACAGGAATCGAATAATCTGCTGCTCCATGACGGTGGCGATCGGCGCCTGATCAAAGGAGTCCATGGACTGATTCAGCGCGCTGATCACAACTTCGGCGGCGAGGGCTGGGATCAGCGGAGGGCAATGCAAGTGCGCGAGAGTGTTCGGATGTCCTGTAAATACCGAATTGGAGACAACTGTCTTGATCCGTTCACCAACTTCTTCCCAGTTCCGAGCGGTTGCCGGGAGCAGTTCCGGCGGGATCAGTCGGCGTAACTCTGCCGGGCCCTTTCCGGCAAAAGGTTTTTCAGGAAGAGCCTCACAGACAATTTCTACGGCTTGCGTCACCAGGTGAAGAAATTGGTCCTTGCTCTTTGCATCGGATGTAAGAAAATCAGTTTCGAACAATTTCCCCTCTCGACGGTTCTAAGGTAGACCGTCTCCGGCAACCATCTTGCCATAGCCAACGGTCACCACCGATCCTTCAGCGTTTTCAGCAATTGGGTATAAACTCCTCCACGGAAGCGCATTCATATTCATGGCAGAACGAAGGGAATCCGATGAAGAATGGAAAACTGGCCGACACATATCGCATCGAAAACGGAAAACGTTTTCGTCTGAAAGATTACGATCCCGGCGATAGGGGCCACTGGAAGTCGAAGGATCACGCGGCTAAGACCCTGGAAGAACAGGTTGCCCGCACTGCTGATCTGCAAGAAAAGTTATACGCGCAGGATGAATGGGCACTCCTGTTGATTTTTCAGGCTATGGACGCAGCCGGCAAAGATGGCGCGATCAAGCACGTGATGTCCGGCGTAAATCCCCAAGGCTGCGAAGTTAGCGCCTTCAAGACGCCATCGTTTCAAGAACTGCAGCATGATTTTCTATGGCGCACCACGCGCCAGTTGCCCGAGCGCGGGCACATCGGCATCTTCAACCGCTCGTATTACGAGGAAGTTCTAGTCGTTCGAGTGCATTCCGAAGCTCTGAAAAATGAGAAGATCCCGTCGTCGCTCATGGATAAAGACATCTGGGATGACCGCTTTGAAGACATTCGGAGCTTCGAACGTCACATGACACGCAGCGGAACGGTGATCCGTAAATTCTTTCTTCATCTTTCCAGGAAGGAGCAGAAGAAACGCTTCCTTGCTCGGCTGGATGAACCGGAAAAGAACTGGAAATTCTCTGCGAGCGATGTCCATGAACGCAAATACTGGGATGACTATCAGGATGCTTACGAGGACATGATCCGCAATACCTCGACCAAACATGCGCCCTGGTTTGTGGTTCCCGCGGATAACAAATGGTTCAGCAGGCTCGTGGTTTCTACAGTTGTTGTGGACGCACTGGAATCACTGAAGCTGGGCTATCCCAAAGTGAGTGAAGCAGCGCGAAAGGAATTGCAGGCTGCAAAGGAGGGTCTACTCAAAGAAAAGTAGCGAGGCGTTGCGATGGCGGCTACCCTCTCTTTGCAGCGCGCGGCTTCGGGGGTACCATAGGGAACATTGTTCACCGCTTTCCGGAGATAACCTATACATGGGCCCGAATCCCTGCGGCAGGATTTTTACGTTTGTTGCGTCGTGGATTTTCACAGTCTCATTCCTGATCATCTTCCAGCCGTTCTCACGGGCCCAGGCCAAGCCCGAGCGCCAGTCGAAAGCTGCCAAGGCCGCGGAGCCGAAGCTGGCAACGCAGCCCTCAGCGACCTCCGCAACCAAGAGTGAGGACGAAAACGAAGAGTCTCCAAGGCCCGAGGATAAAGTTTTCAAAGGGATGAAGTACCGCCTGGTCGGCCCCTTCCGCGGTGGCCGATCGCTCACCGCGGCCGGCATTCCCGGCGACCCGACAACCTATTATTTCGGCTCGACTGGCGGGGGGGTGTGGAAGTCCACGGATGGCGCGATGACATGGACTGCCGTGTTCGACAAAGAGGGAACATCGTCCATCGGCAGCATTGCGGTCTCCAATTCAAATCACAACATTCTTTATGTCGGGACGGGTGAGGCCTGTATTCGTGGCGACATTTCACATGGCGACGGTGTTTACAAAACTCTCGATGGCGGCAAGACCTGGAAGAATGTTGGATTGAAGGACTCGCGCGCCATCGGCAAGGTGATCGTCAACCCCACGAATCCCGATATCGTGTTTGTCGCTGCGCTGGGACATCCCTACGGCCCGAATACCGAGCGCGGCATTTTCCGCACCACCGACGGAGGCAAGACCTGGGAGAAGGTTCTTTACAAGGACGAAAACACCGGCGGCATCGACGTCTCCTTCGATCCCCACAATCCGAACATCATCTTTGCGGCTCTCTGGCAGGCGCGGCGCACCTCCTGGAGCATGGCGAGCGGCGGACCGGGAAGCGGTCTTTATCGCTCGACCGATGGCGGAACTACGTGGAAACATCTTGAAGAACACGGATTGCCAAAGGGGCCGTACGGAAAAATAGGGATCGCTGTTGCCGCAAACTCCGATCGCGTCTACGCGCTGATCGAGGCCCACAACCCGGATGGCGGTTTGTATCGCTCCGACGACGGCGGCGAGTCCTGGCAGTTAGTCAATCCCAGCCATAGCCTTTGGCAGCGTCCTTGGTATTACATGCACGTTATCGCAGATCCCCGCGATGAAAACGTCCTCTACATCATGGACGTGGACTCCTATAAATCAACCGACGGTGGACACCTGTTTAACAAAGTCCACGTTCCCCACGGTGACAATCACGGCCTTTGGATTGATCCGCTCGATACAAAGCGGATGATCGCCTCGAACGACGGCGGTGTAACAGTCACGCTCGACGGTGGAAAAAATTGGTCGTTGCAGGACAACCAGCCGACAGCGCAGTTTTACCACGTCATCACCGACACCGCGACCCCATATCGAGTGTACGGCGCGCAACAGGATAGCGGCACGGTAGCCATCATTAGCCGGAGCGATGAGGGATCCATCAGCCAAAGCGATTGGTACGATGTCGGCGGTGGCGAAGCGGGATATATCGCACCCTATCCTCCAGATCCCGACATCGTCTACGCCGCGGACTACCAGGGAAATATCACGCGTTACGATCGGCACATCGGACAGATCAAAGCAATCACAGAGCAGCCCGAACTCTCCGATGCTTACGGAGCGGCGAATCTTGAGCATCGATTCCAGTGGACCGCTCCCGTCCTCATTTCTCCGCATGATCCGAACACGCTGTATCACGGCGGCGAAGAACTGTTTAAGACGACCGATGGCGGCGTGCATTGGCAAGCGATCAGTCTGGACCTGACGCGAAACGATAAAAGCAAGCAGAAAGTGTCGGGCGGCGACATCACGCTCGATGACTCCGGCACGGAGTATTACGACACAATCTTTGCGCTCGCTGAATCGCCGATCACCAAAGGGTTGATCTGGGTTGGCACCGATGACGGTTTGATTCAACTGACCAAAGATGAAGGCAAGAGTTGGGCGAACGTGACTCCAAAAGATATGCCGGAATGGAGTCGCGTCAGTCAGATCGATCCTTCGCCTTTCGATCCGGGCACGGCTTACGTGGCAGTCGATCGCCACCAGTTTGATGAGCTGAAGCCCTACATTTACAAAACGAGCGATTACGGGAAAACCTGGACAAAGCTGGGGCAAGGGATTCCGGACCGGACGTTTGTACGCGTGGTGCGGGAGGATCCAAAGAAGCGCGGACTTCTGTATGCAGGCACGGAGGAAGGCGTCTACGTCTCATTCAACGATGGAGCAAACTGGCGGCCGTTGAAACTGAATTTGCCCACCGCCCCCGTCCACGATCTTCTTGTCAAAGATAACGATCTGGTGGTGGCAACGCACGGGCGGGCATTCTGGATTCTCGACGATGTGAGCCCTTTGCGTCAGTACACCGACGAGGTGGCGCAGAAAGATGCGTTCCTTTACACGCCGGCCAATGCATATCGCATGCAGGCGGGCGCGGGCGGTGAACGGCATCCTTCCAAGCGCACGGGACAGAATCCACCTGCGGGCGCGGTTATTTACTACTACCTGAAAGATGCGCCGAAATCCGATGCCGAAGCCAAAATTGAAATCCTCGACGCGTCGGGCAAGGTCATTCGCAAGTACTCAAGCACCGAGTTCAATACCCTGGAAGAGCCCCTGGATCCCGATGACAAAAAGCCGGAAAAGGAGCTCAAGCCGGAAGCTGGCCTCAACCGGTTTGTATGGGACTTGCGCTATGAAGAGGCTCATCACATTCCCGGCTACTATCTCTGGGAATATGGCACAGGCGCACGCGGTCCCGTTGCGGTGCCGGGGCATTATCAAGTTCGCTTGTCTGTCGCAGGGCATACGCAGACGGCCGATTTCGATCTGAAACTTGATCCCAGAGTGAAGGTCAGCCAAGCCGATCTGGAAGCACAGTTTAACCTGCTTCTGCAGAGTCGCGACGAATTGAGCAAGCTGTACGACACGGTCAATCAGATTCAGGATGTGCGGTCCCAGCTGTCGGGACTCAAGCGGCGTCTGCCGGAAAACGCATCCGTAAAGACGATCGCGTCCGCGGCGGATGATCTCGACAAGAAGCTGGTCGGAGTCCGCGATGGCATTGTGAATCTCGAGATCAGCGCGAATGAAGACTCGCTCGCCTATCCACCGCAACTGGATGCCAAGTGGGCGTACCTTGCCATGGATGCCGGCAGCGCGGATTCAGCTCCCACCCAAGCCGAGCAGCAAGAATTCGACAAACTGAAGCGGCAGAGCGGGGAACTGATCTCGCGTTGGGAAGACATCCAGCGCCGGGACTTGGCAGCGTTCCAGAAACTCGCGAGCGAAGGCAGCCTGACGACGGTCATGGTGCCCCCACCAGACAAAGCAGTGGAAGAGCCAGTGGCTGCACACTAGGGCCTTGGAAAGTAAGCATTCGCTGTTGAAGAGGTGCTTTGAACTCTGCGGGCTGGCCTCGGCCGGGGATGATTAGCTCGTGACCTCCTATTACTTCCGTGCCACTTCGATGGCACTGTTGTGCCTTGTTCGCTCTGACGTCCGTTGGTATTGTGCCGATAGAGAACTCATGTAATTCCTCCCCTGAAGGCAATCAGCCGGACTGGGGGTGTTTATGCGAGTAATGCACCTTTGTTACGCGGCACTTGGGTTTGCGGTGGCTCGTTGGATTTTCCGGCGGCAAGCTTTGCCGGTGACGGATCCAGTTTCGCGTTTCCGGTCTCAGGGGCTTCTGTAGAAATTTGTCCGGGCTTGGGCGCGCGCACCCGTTGCGCTTCCATTTCGTCAACGCGCGCCCTTTCCTTCCTCCTGAAGTACTGTTACTAAGGTTTGCCCGCATCCTCGCCGTTTCTTCTTTCCCTTACTAAAATCAAGGCAGAGACCCTCCGCAGGGCTGTCGCGTCTGCGGAACAATTCGCCGAGCCTTTTCGCTCTCTCATGTTGCCTTTGTCCATAGGACGATTGCTGCTTCCGTTGATTACTCTCATCGCAATGGTGTCGAGTATCCCCGCGTATACGCAGGACGATTCCAACGATCCGCCTCTGGGAGACGTCGCTCGAAATCTGAGAAAGCAGAATGCGGCGAAACCGGTGATTGATGACGACAATCTCTCGCAAGCCATCGAACACGCGGAAGACAGCCGCCCTTTCGGATCGTCATTCCGTTATCTGATGGCGGGGGAATTCAAAGGGTTTCAGGTGTCCGCGCCGGACGTGACTTGCAGCTTGTCATTCACGGCGAATGTGAAGTCCCTGCTCTCGGGCCAGTATGCAGAGATGGATCTTCCGCCGGCCGAGATTGCCCGAATCCAGGCACAGGCGACCATCGAGGGTGATACCTTGACCGTTCCCGTATTCAACGGCACCGACTGGCACGTCAGCGAACTCGCGATTGCCCTGATGGTGGTTCGGAAGAAAAATCTTGCCGGCGTTGGATCTACAGATTACGTCGGCGCCGCAGACGTCACCCCGAACCCAATCGTAGACGACCCGCTTGATCAGGTTCGAGCCGAGAAGAAACCCGATGCAACAATGCTGTATCGCATGAGAACAGCTTCCCCGCCATGGGAGCGGGTGGTTTTCAGTGCTCCGCTGAACATTGACCTTCCCCCGGATGCGGAGTGGCACTGGGCCATTGTGCAGGCAAAAGGATATCCGCCGGAGAGCTATGCTGCCCAACGGCGAGCATCAGAGAAGAGGACGGACATTCCGGCTGCCTATGTCCCTTCAAGCCTTACCGATATCCAGAATCCCCTCGCTGTTACTCCTCAGTAGCGTCTTCACGCAGCGCCAATCTGGTCTGTTAAACTAAAAATCACCGCGCAAAATCAGAGGCACTTTATGAAATTTGGCGTCATTATCTTCCCAGGCTCCAACTGCGACCACGATGCTTTCTGGACGATTCAGCACGTCTCGAAGCAGTCCGCGACATTTCTGTGGCACGAGTCGCACGACCTGGAGAATTGCGATGCCATCATTGTGCCCGGCGGGTTCGCGTACGGGGACTATCTGCGCACAGGGGCCATTGCCAAATTCTCGCCGGTGATGGAGTCCGTCCGGAAATTTGCCGCTGGTGGAGGGCTCGTCCTCGGTATTTGTAATGGCTTTCAGATTCTCTGCGAGTCCGGATTGCTACCCGGTGCGCTCATGCGCAACATCGGATTGAAATACCTTTGCAAGCCGGTGCAAGTACGTGTCGAGAATGTTGCCACGCCTTTCACAAATGCCTGCTCCACCGGCGAAGTGCTTACGATTCCGATCGGCCACATGGAAGGGAACTATTTCTGCGATGCGGCGACCCTCGACGAATTGAAGCGCGACAATCGAATCATGTTCCGCTACTGTTCGGCTTCTGGAGAAATCACTTCGGCGGCAAATCCCAACGGCTCGCTGGAGAACATCGCCGGCATCTGCAGTCCCGGTGGAAACGTGGTGGGTATGATGCCGCATCCGGAGCGTTCCGCCGAACCCGAACTGGGCTGCACCGATGGAATCAAGATTTTCCAGTCCATGGTGGGAGCTTTGGTTTCGCGCTGACCCCTCCTGTTTACTAAAAAAGACTTGGCGATAGAGTAGTTTCGTTATATCGTCATGCTGCTTCCCCAAAAGTGCGGTTTCAAACATTCGCAGGCATAAGGAGGGAGGCGTGTCTCCAATGACACCGAAGCAGATTCTCGATTCTTTTTCAGAAACATTGATCAAAGACAACCGGATCCTGAGTGCGCAGGAGCGTGCGCTCATTGGGAGTTTGGTTCATCACGCAAGATCAACTGCCGGAGTCAATCCGGAGGTGCAGGAGGCGGTGCGCCGCGTCATTGCCACCGCGATCGGCGAGACGGTCGCGCAGCGTGCATTCGGCGTACTGGGCGCAAGCATTGTCGAGAGGATTCTCGAAAGCAGCTCATCGGAAAACGCCGGGCATGCCGTCTCGGAGATCTTTCCCATCAAGGCCGACCAACCTGGACCGCCGTCACCCGGTCCGCAAACGCCGAGTAGCCCGCGCCAGACTCCTCTCGAGGAGCCCAAAGGTCCGCCTGTGCCCGGACCGCAAACGCCTTCCATCGCCATGCAAAAGACTGTCGCTTCCGATGGAAGGGCAGCGACCGCTGTATTGCCGGCAAGATTAACGGCGCAGTGCGTAGTCCTTGACGAATTCCTTGCGCCGCAGGAATTAGCGGAACTCACGCGGTTCACACTCGACCATGAAGCTGATTTCGAAGGCAGCGAGGTCATTTCTCCGACCTCCGAAAATGGCGTCGTCAACTACGACCATCGCCGGTCCCGCGTCCTCATGAATCTCGGCAAACATCAGGATCTTATCTTGGCACGTATCAAGTCGGTCCTGCCGCAGGTCCTGCCGAAGCTGAGTATGGAAGAATTCGCGATCTGCGACGTTGAGGCTCAGATCACGGCTAGCAACGACGGCGACTTCTTTCACTTTCACAGTGATAACGGGAATTCTCCTGTCGCCGCCCGCCATCTCACGTTTGTCTATTTCTTTCACCGGGAGCCGCGAGCGTTTGAAGGAGGAGAGCTGCGCATTCACGATGCGCGGCTGGAATCAGGGGGCTACATGAGCGAAGGCAGTTACCAGACGATCGTGCCTCAGCAGAATCAGATTGTGTTCTTTCCCTGCGAATTGATCCACGAAATCACAACGGTGAAGTGCTCCTCCCGACTCTTTGCCGATAGTCGATTCACACTCAACGGATGGCTTCGTCACTGAACAATCCAGCATGGCTGGAATGGATGTCGTCCCTTATGGGAGGAATGTCGCGGCATACTCAGGCTGCGTCATTTCCTCCCAGCGGTTTCCACTGCTTACTCGACGAGCTCCCGGTGCATCTCATCCCGAAGCAGGCGCGAGGCTTGCTGTCGGAACGCGTCGAAAACCCAGCAGAGTTGATACTGAATCCGGACTGCGATGTGCGTGCAGCCGATGACATTCCTGCGGAGATTCAGCTATCGCCAGAAGGACGCGCCGCGTTCGCCCCTCAAGGAAGCATCGCATGGGTTCGCGACGAGTGCGGCTCTCTTTTGCCGTTCTGGTTGGGCACCAAACTTGAAGCTTTAGTCCGCGAACTTCGCCACGGACAAACGCTCCCACCGGAGGCACCGCGGGACCTCATTGCGTTATTGGTGGCAGGGGGGATCCTTACGACGAGCAATGCCTCCGTGACGCGCCAACGCGGAAGGCACCGTCTGCAGAAATCAAATGTGCTGTTTCAAAAAAGAGGCTACACACCCCTGCCGGCTTTGCTTCACCCCTTTCATGTGGCTTCACTGAGGCGTTACTATCGAAGCCTTATCCGGACGGGGAAAATCCAACTCGGCGATGCGCAAAGTTCATTGCGCTACGTTGCCCATAACGAGCCGGTAGCAAGCTTCTTTCACCATCAACTCACGCCTGTTTTCAGCGCAGTGGCAGGAGAGCCGCTCAAGCCTTCCTACGTATATCTCGCCTCTTACTTAAGTGGGGCTGATTTGAAGAAACACACCGACCGGGAGCAGTGCGAATTCAGCATTACGCTCTGCCTCGATTTCTCGCCAGAGCCGGAGCTCGCAACGCCTTGGCCCCTCCGTCTGCAAACATCCAACGGTGAAACCGCCGTTTACCAGTCGCTGGGAGACGGACTTGCCTATCGCGGGACGCAATTGCCGCACTTCCGCTCTCCGCTCGCGCCGGGTCACACCTCGACCTCAATTTTCTTTCATTTTGTGAGGGCTGATTTCGAAGGTCCACTCGCCTGAGCGAATCCGTCAGTGCAGACCAGAGATCTGATACAACGCGGAAAGCGTTTGATTGTAGCTGTAGGCAAAGCGCTTGCCGTCGCGGCTCACCACGATAGGCGCGACCAATACGACTCCCGCATCAACTCCCGGCTTCAATTCCTTCGTGACGTCCATTTTTCCGGTAACCATGTCGAACCGGTACACCTTGCTCGGAAATTCTCCCCACTTGTAGCAATATAGAGAGTGGCCGTCGTCGGCCCACTGCACCGCAACAAAGGCTTTATCAAAGCCGGATAGTTCCTGCACCTTGTTACTGTCGAGAAAATAAATCGCGATGGAGTGATCCGCGGACGTTCCGATGATTGCGTGGCCATCCGGAGATATAGGGCCGCACAACACGCCGTCGGGGGTGATCGATTTGGCCGTACCGCTCGATACTTCAACGATGTAGCAATGGCTGGCATGTCCGTTCTGGTCGCCGTTCACCGCGATGCGCTGGCCATCCGGCAGAAAGCGGGCCCATCCCGTGTGAACATGATCCACGCCGTTGACATTCACGGTGCGAGGCTCTCCTGCTCCCACGGGTAACAAGGCGATCTGGGAACTTTGCGCCGGAGAGATCGCGATGGCCCATTTTCCGTCAGGCGACAACCCTCCAGAGCTACCTTCGCCCAATCGAACGGGTAAGGAACCGTCCACCTTGCGCGTCGCGACCGCGTAGTTTGGCCCCGCCGCTTCGCTTGCGTCCTCAAACAAAACGAATTGCCCGTCGTTCGATATATCTCTCGGAGAATTCCAGTCGTGCCAGGTCAGTTCCACACCGTCTTTGCTTCCTAGAGTGGAATACTCCATGGGCAGCCGTGTTGTGTTCAATGAAACCAGTACGCGGCCATCCGGGGCAATATCCTGTAGGTTGACAGCGACCGGCAGGTCGAGCAGCGTGCGCAGTTTGCCTGAGACCGTGACCGCCATCAAATTCAAATTGCTCCCCTGATCCACAGCGGCAAACCAAATCTCTTTGCCATCCGGACGCCACGCCAGCCCGCCAACCGACTCCCACTCCGACGTGAGCATGTGAGACTTTCCAGCGAGATCTACGGTACGAATTACTCCTCGGTTGTCCCATAGGATGGGATGATCCGCGAAGGCAATCGTTTTGCCATCTGGAGAGAAGCGGATGTTTCCAATCCATCCGCCGCTCTTGTAACGAACCTTGCCTATGGGATATTCGAGACGGCAGTGACCTTCCACGTAATGGACGACCGCCAAGTTGCCAGCCGCGTCCCAATCAGCCCAATGAACGTCAGGAAGTAATTCACGCGGAGATCCACCCGCCAGTGGGGCACTTGCCAGCATTCCATTTACGACTTCC
>JASLEQ010000574.1 GCA_030151135.1 Candidatus Sulfotelmatobacter sp.
CCGCATGCGGTGCTGCTGGATCGTGAGATCCACTGGCTCTATAACAAGAGCGTGCTGCAGCCGTGGAGGAAGCTGAAGGGCAGTTATGTGGAACTGGTGGTCAGCGCGTCGCGGAGTTTTGCGGCGCTGTCGCGTGAGGACGCGATTGCGCAGTCGATGCGGGAGCTGGCGGAGTTTTTTCCGGCGGTGAAGGAGGCGAAACTGGAAAAGGCGGCGCTGATCAAAGAAGTGCGGGCGACATTTGGGGTGCCTCCGGGGATCGATGCAGCGCGGCCGGATGCGATGTCGCCGTGGCCGGGGCTGTTTTTAGCGGGGGACTGGATTCGCACGGGATGGCCTTCAACGATGGAGAGTGCGGCGCGGTCGGGACATCTGGCGGCGGAGGCGGTTTCCAGGTCGGCGGGCGGGCCCAAGAAGTTTCTGGTGGCGGACTTGCAGCCGAAGGGGTTGATGCGGTTTGTGTAGCGGGGAAGTGCAGGTCCTTCGAGTGGGCGGCCCGCGAGTGCGGGGCTATCCGCAATCAATTTCGACAATCTCGGGGGTGATGGTTCCGTCGGCGGCGATGTGCAGGTAGCCCATGGTGACTTTCAGATTGAATCGCCGCGGCCCGCACGAACCCGGATTGAAATACAGCACACCCTTGTGGTGGGAGATGCCGGCCTTATGCGAGTGTCCGTAGAGTACCGCCGCAAACTTTGCCGCAGCGGGATCGAGATGCAAGTATGCAATATCGTGCAGCAGGTAGATGTACCCGCCTTCGATGAGCAGCACTTCCGTTTCCGGCAGGCGCGCGCACGCTCCCTCGCGGTCGATGTTGCCACGCACCGCGGTGAGGGGAGCGATTTTCTGGAGTGTTTTCAGGATGGTCGGATTGCCGACGTCGCCGAGATGAAGAATGCTTTCGACTCCGGCCAGCAGCGGCGGCACCTCGGGACGCAGCAATCCGTGCGTATCACTGATCACGCCGATCTTCAATTGCGATTCTCCTCCAGGACTGGGTGCAAGGATGCCATCGCCGCGAATCTCGAGGCGGCTTCGGTCGCGATGGCCGCGGAGGCCATTCGTGTTATGGTAGCTCTTTCCATCCGTTCACCTGAACCGGGCGGGCGCTTCTCTAGAATTGCTTCCATGATCCTTCATACACGAAGCAGAAAACAGGGCGAGAGGCTCAATTCGGGTGCCCGAAAATTGAGATGAAGGAATTATCGGAAATCAGCGAAGGATCCGCTCGAACAGACTGGCGCCAGGCGGTTGCAGCCTATACTGAACCGCGTGTTCTGCAGGTGCTTGCTCTGGGATTTGCCAGCGGCTTGCCGCTCCTGCTGACGTATTCCACACTTCAGGCGTGGCTTGCTACTGTCGGCGTGCGGCGCGCGACGCTCGGCGCGATCGCCCTGGTTGGCATCTCGTATTCATTCAAGTTCGTATGGGCGCCTCTCATCGATCGCGTGCCTCCCCCACTGCCTCTGGGACGACGGCGGGGCTGGGGAATCACCATTCAGATTCTGTTGATGGCGGCGATTGTCGCGCTGGGATCGTGCGATCCGAAGCATAACCTGCCGCGTATGGCTGTCCTGGCGGTCGTCGTCGCATTCCTCTCCGCAAGCCAGGACATTGTGATCGATGCGTGGCGCGTGGAGAGCCTCAGCGGCAGCCAGCAGGCGCCGGGCGCTGCCATGATTCAGTCCGGCTACCGGATCGGCATGCTGGCCTCCGGCGCTGGCTCTCTGTTCATCGCCGCGTATGCCGGGTGGTTTGCGGCCTATGCCACGATGGCTGCATTGGTTGGCGTCGGGATGCTGGTGTTTGTTTTCGGTCCCGAACCGAAGGTCTTGGCAGAGAAATCATATGTTGCGCAATCGACCTCGGAGGCGGTCTTGCACGCGCTTTACAAGGCTGTGATCGAACCGTTTCGCGATTTCATGCAGCGGCCGTTATGGCCTGTCATCCTGATCGCTATCTTCGGATACAAGCTGGGTGAAGCCATGGCGGGAGTGATGTCGACTCCGCTTTATATATCGCTGGGATTTTCGCTCAAAGAGATCGCCGCCGCTTCGAAGGTGTTCGGATTTTTCTCCGTGATCGCGGGTTCACTGATCGGTGGGGTCGTGACGACCAGGTTCGGCATTCGCCGCGCGCTCATTTTTTGCGGGATTTTGCAATCACTTGGGAACTTGTTTTTTGTCCTGCAGGTCGTGGGCGGGCATCGGATCGGCTATCTTGCTTTATGCGTGACCGCGGAGAACATTACGGGCGCGATGGCGGGGACCGCGCTGATCACGTATCTCTCCAGCCTGTGCTCGCCTGCTTTTACCGCGACCCAGTTCGCGCTGCTTTCGTCCCTGACTTTGCTTGGCCGCACCGTGGTGGCCTCGTCTGGGGGAGCGCTGTCAGAGAAGATCGGATGGGTACGGTTCTTCCTGCTTACCAGCGTCGTTGCCTTGCCGTCGATTCTTCTGATGATCTGGATTGGACCGCGGGACGATTTCAGCAACGGGCGACTCAAGCCTGTGCTCAACGGCGCCGATGAGGCCGCCGACGCCTGATGGCGCCACGAATCTCCCGTGAGTTCGCCTTTTGAACAGCGTGAAGTTCCCCACACCGTTGAGAAAAGGGATCTACTGGAAGAGAAATGGGGCCTCGGGCTGGCGGGGAGCGACAAGTGCATCGGAGTTGGGTTAGTGCGAGTATGAACTGCTTTCGGGTAAGGCTA
>JASLEQ010000612.1 GCA_030151135.1 Candidatus Sulfotelmatobacter sp.
CCGTCATAGTAAATCTGCCCGAGAATGCAAGTCGGCGGGTTAAAGGAGGCTCCCGGCGCGGGGCTGACCACAGTTTGCGAGGTGCCTTGGTAAGGATAAGTTGCGGCGCTGTATCCGGCGGGATACGGGCCGTAGGGGAGGGTCGGATCGACGGGCAAACAATGTGTCGTATTAATGTTTGCCATGTTGATAAATGTGATGAAGGGAAGGCCGGGATCGCCGTTGATGATGGCGAGAACCTGGTGAGTCGAATCAAAAGCCATCTCGTCCGCGCGATCGTCCCCGCAATCCGCGCTCGAACCGGCTTCGCCGTTCCATGAAGCCACGCACGGAGCGATGCCGAGCGGGCCGTCGTAATCCGCGGAAACTCCGGTCGGGATGTCGGCAACCACCGTCGGCTGGGTTGGTGGACTGGCGCTAAGATCCATGGTCGTTAAGTCAAAAACCAAAACCGACGCACTTCCATTCGCGACAAACAACGTGTTGCCGTCGTCGCTGACCTCAAGTCCATCTGGGCCCGACATCGGATTGACGCCGTTTCCTCGGGATGCGCAGCACTGCGCGCCCGGAAAGCCGCCAAACTTTCCATTGGCGCCAAAACCAGTGACCAGGTGAAAAGGAGCGTTCCGGCATCCGAAACGGGTGTAATTGCCAAAAACAGTAACGATGGGAGGGATGCTGGGATCGCAGGCCGGAGCTTGATTGCCGGCGCCGGATATCGCGTTAACTCCGCCGATGATATTCACTGGAATGTCGTTGATCGTATCGATGACGGCAACGACCAGGCCTAGACGGTCTGAAACATAGTCCAGATGATGGACGGGATCGACCCAGCTGATATCGAAGGAATTGAAGGGACCACCTGGTTCGCCGCTGGCGTTATGCTCGGGCACCGAGATAACATCGATCACCGCATATCCGCCGGCACTGGTCGTGCCGCAAACTGGACAATTTCTTGTGTTCCCGCAGCCACTCACGAGCACAAACAGCGCCATGACAAGACCAGTAAGCAGAATCCTCGTTCTCATTCCATCCCCCCTGCGAATTCTTCCTGCGATATTTTCTTGGCCAGTTCTTAAATTCATAATTCTCAGTGAACGCTCGCAATCGATTTGCGAAACACGCTTAGAACCTGAACTGTAGACGCTGCAAGACGACGATAAAGTTCTGCGGCACTTGTCCCGTAACACTCGGTTGTTTCAACTGGTCGACGGCCACGTTGACCATGTATTTCACCCAGTAATTTGGATACCAGTTCAAGCCAAAAGTGATTTCGTCGGTATGAGCTATGTAGGTCGGAACAAATCCTGGATCGAAGAAGTTGAGAAAGTTTTCGCCCGGAGCATTCGCCTGGATGCCGGTGAATCGCGCTCCCACTTCCCACGCGCCCCAGCCGCGTCCTTTGCCGCCCGGTGTGTCCGGCCCAAGAACAGGATGGCGCACTTTCGGGGTGCCGTTTTCCGGCCGCTTCTCTCCCGTCAGGATATAAGTCGCGCCAATGTTCCAGGCTTTCGCGCCGATGCCGGGGACGTTGAAGAAGCCGACGCCTCCCGGAGTTGCGGAACCGATGTCGTAGCGTTGCTGCTGCATTTGCACATATTCGCCGCGAATCGCGAACGGGCCGGTGAGGTAAGTGAATTCACCTTCATAGCGCCAGGTTGGCCCGTTGATACGAAGCGCAGGGAAAAATGTGTAGGCGGCGTCAGGGATAGCGCCGCTGAAGCTAACGTCGTTGTTGATTGCCGTCGAGCGTTGGTGATCGATGGACCCGCCGAAAGCAAACTGTCGGAAGCGCTCGTTCTTGCTCTTGCGGAATAAATAAAAGCGCAAGCGTCCAACAAAATCGGGTTCATTGGTCACGTTGGCGGTGACGCCACCGCGGCCGTTGAATGCGCCCGCCCAATACTGCACCACGCCGCCGTCAATATCGCCGTGCAAAACCGCTCCCGGACTGCGATAGGCGGTTCCGGTTGAGGGATAAAGGGCCGCCTGGAATCCGCGCTCCACGAAGTCGAGGTTGGTTGCGCCGATACCGGTTTCCTGAGCGAAGGGCTCCTTGAACTGGCCCGCCTGAAACTGAATTTCGGGACGAATCCGAATGTTTAAATAAGCGTCACGCACGATGGCGCCAGTAGTCGAGTTTGTATCCGTCAGGATGGCGAAGTCGAAGTGCGATCCGTAATTTCCCTGAAATCCGAAACGCGCGCGGCGAATCAGGAAGGTGTCCGAGGGAGCGCCATCTCCCTTGTATGCGCGATAGTCAGTATCCAGATATCCGTAAGGGCTGATGCTGAACTGTCCATCCGCACTCTTGATGTAGAAGTGTTCGCCATTCCATCCCGCGGTTAGAGGCGCTTCTTTTTTTTCGGGAGTATTGGGAGCTGGATCGACCATCGCCGCGACGGTAGCGGGATTCAAATAGACCGTGTTAATCAGCCGCACGTTTCTGTAGCTGGAGGTGCTGACAGGCAAACTACTTGCGTCGACGCTCGGCTCGGTAGAAACGGGGCGGACACCGGGAGCGCCACTCTCAACCGGCTTTGCAGCGGCTGTTTTTGCGTCGGCCAGTTTCTCAACCAGCGCCTTCAATTCCTCGATCGTCTTGCGCTGTGCCGCGACCTCACCCCGTAATTCGTTGACTTCCTGTTTCGTGGCAGCCGGAGCGGCAGAGGGGTCGGTGCTCGCGGATTTGGCGTCCTGCGCCTGGGTGATCGAAGCCAGCACTGTGATGACGATCAAAAACGCAAAAAACTTTATAAGCGAGCGCATGGAATTCATCTCCCGGATAATTTGCAATGCCGGCCTCTTTCTTCAACTCCAACCACACACGTCAAAGCCCGAAGAATTCCTCATCGGACGTGTCGAGACCGTGGCTGGCGCGGACGGACGTTATGCTGCCTCGTTCGCCTCACGCAACGATCGGTCTTTCGACAATTTCAAATGAGTAAGCGTCCGGTCTGAAGAGCGGACCACTTCAGATCGGAGGGTTTATCACAAAAATTTGGATAGAGTCAAGCAAAAGTTTCGGAATTAGGCACTTGACAAACCCAAAGAAATTTTGTAACATCGCCGTATGGTCAGCGATGAACTCAATCTAGTTTCCCTAGCTCAGCACTTCAGCGACGAAGACAAGGCCCGAGATTTCATGGAAAAGCTACGCTGGCCGGATGGCCCAGTCTGTCCGCACTGTGGGCTTGTCAATGATGCCTACAAGCTGGAACCAAAGCCGCCCAAAGAAGGGG
>JASLEQ010000613.1 GCA_030151135.1 Candidatus Sulfotelmatobacter sp.
GTCCGAGATTTCTTCGGAATCGGTTGCCACGATGACGTTCGCCAGTCTTGAGGATGAAACGACGGCTTCGTAAACTACACCGATCAGAGGCTTGCCCGCGATCTCCCGCAACATTTTCCGGGGCAGGCGGGTGGATGCCAGACGTGCTGGGATGACGGCAATCGCTTTCATGAAGGTTCGATTATTCCAGATCGTCGCGGTGAATGGCTGACATTCTGTGCGATCAGTTTGCACTGATCCCGCTGAGGTGGCAGGCGTCGAATTGACCGATTCTGGTGAAGACTTTTACAATCAAAAACTGGACGTAACGCACCTGAGGCCGCGTTGCTTCCATGCCGCGGAAGCGCTGGTTCGACGCCGTTCCTTTCGCACATCCTTCCTGATTCCAGGCAAGTGGCGGTGTAGCTCAGGTGGTTAGAGCGACGGTCTCATAATCCGTAGGTCGTTGGTTCGAGTCCAACCGCCGCCACCAAGACACTCCGGAGCCTTTTCGCCCGGGCACCCACTTCTACTTGAAGGCTCGTTAATGCTTGACCTGAGAGTCGCTCCATGGCGATGAAGCTACGAGAAGTTTGCCTTCATCGCTATTTACTTCTTCCAAATCGATCGATGCAGAGCGGTCGCTGTCTTTCATGTAAGAGGACGGACCGCCGGTGGTCCGCACCCTGAAGTAATAGACTCCCCCGCCTTGCGCATTGAAGCTGGCCAGGGAGACAAGCCGGCCGTTCGCCAGAAAAGTGGATACCCAATCCGTGCAAAGGTGGTGCTCGCCGGGATCGGTCGAAAAAAACATGTACGAGTTGCCGTGGTTCGCACCGACCCATGTGCCGTCGATCGCCACTCGGGCAGTCACGGCCTTTACCACTTGGAACTTCTCATCCAGAATGACGTAAACGACCGCTTTTTCTGAGTTGGGCTGGGCAACGGGGTGTTGGGTAGTTTCAGTCTTGATCCGGAACTCGATGCCAGGCGAGCCACATGCCGCCTCGGCGGCGACAACGGAGGCTGGGTCCTGGGCCACCGCTGACATTGCGCACAAAACCACGAAGAGAACAATTCTCATACACAGCGTCCAGCGCACGCACAACTTACAGAAAGATTTTAGTCGGGATTTGCCGGTAAGAAAAAAATCGTCGGGGATTCTAACTTTGTTCAGTTTTCCCAAGTTGGCTAGCATCCGAAGTAGATTGTAATATGCGATCGATACACGGTCCCTAGCTTGGGAGGGCAGGTCAAATACCACGAACGGTGTCCCGTTACTCCCGTGTCGCCTCTAGCCAATCGTGCGGCGGTCGATGCCCGCTTCGGTGGTATCTTTGGTGAAGAATTCCGCTCGGGCACAGCCATGGACGTCCTCAGCCAACTTTTCGAAGAGCACTATCACATTCCCGTTGAGCGGGTGCATCCCGTGCAGGGCGAACTGGGCGGATCGGGGCGCAAGATTATCCGCCTGTCCGGGGGCGGAAACAATGCGATTGGCATTCTCTATGGCGTGCGCGAGGAGAACGTTGCATTTCTAGAGTTCTCGCGCCATTTTCGCAAGCACGGGTTGCCGGTTCCAGAAATTTACGGCGTAAATCTCGATCAGGGGGCCTATCTCGAAGAAGACCTGGGAGACACATCCCTTTTCGAGTTGCTCTCAAAAAACCGCAAGGGTGAATCGATCGCGCCGGAAGTGGTTGAAGCGTACCGGAAGGTCATCGCGACTCTGCCGCGCTTTCAGATTGAAGCAGGTCGCGATCTGAATTACAAAGTCTGCTATCCGCGAGGCAGTTTCGACCGGCAATCGATTTCGTGGGACCTCAACTATTTCAAGTATTACTTCTTGCGGCTGGCGGGGATTCCCTTCAGCGAACAGGCGCTTGAGGACGATTTTAGCCGGCTGACGAAGTTCTTGCTGAGCGGCGGACGCGATTATTTCCTGTATCGCGATTATCAGTCGCGCAACGTGATGATGCGCGATGGTCAGCCATATTTTCTGGACTACCAGGGCGGACGAAAAGGAGCGCTGCAATACGACGTCGCGTCGCTCTTGTACGATGCAAAAGCCGATCTGCCTCCGGAACTACGGCAGCTGCTGCTCAATCACTATCTGGAGACTTTGCACCAGTATGCGAATGTCGCGCGTGAAGCATTCATGCAGCACTATTACGCGTTCGTGTACATCCGCATCATGCAGGCGCTGGGAGCATATGGGTTTCGCGGATTCTATGAGCGCAAGGTGCACTTCTTGCAGAGCGTGCCCTACGCACTGAAAAACCTGCGATGGCTGCTGCATAACGTAACGCTACCGATCGCTCTACCGACGCTGCTCGATGCCTTCCACAGCATGCTGGCTTCAGAGAAGCTGCAAAAGTTAGCTACCGATGCCGACAGCCTCGTGGTTCGCATTTTCAGCTTTTCTTTCCATCGGGGCTTGCCGAAAGACGAGAGTGGAAATGGCGGAGGCTTTGTCTTCGACGGGCGCAGTTTGCCGAACCCGGGCCGCGAGGAGCGTTTCAAGCTGCTCACCGGGAAAGATGCTCCGGTAATTGAATATCTGAACCAGCAGGAGAGCGTGCATCAATATCTCGCCGGCGTGATGTCGCTGGTCGATGCGAGCGTGAGCAATTACCAGGAACGCGGCTTCAAGCACCTGATGGTTTCGTTCGGATGTACCGGTGGCCAGCATCGCTCGGTTTATCTTGCAGAGCAGCTTGCGAAGCGCTTGCGGGGTAGGGCCGGCGTCGAAGTTGCTATCACGCATCGTGAACTGGAACGAATGAAGGCGGAACATTCGCTGGCGGAGAAAGCCGCCCGATGAGGGCCATGATTCTCGCGGCGGGACTGGGCACTCGCCTGAAGCCGCTCACGAACGATCGTCCTAAGGCGCTGGTCGAGATCAACGGTAAAACTCTTTTAGAAATCACACTTCGCAGGCTCGCAGCCTTCGACATTCATGACGTGATCGTGAATGTGCATCACTTCGCCGATCTCGTAATCGACTACCTTCAGGACAATCGTAACTTCGGGATGCATGTAGAGATCTCACGGGAAGATCAGCTGTTGGACACGGGCGGAGGCCTGAAGAAAGCTGCGTGGTTCTTCCTGGAAGACACGGTCAGGACCGAACCTTTTCTTCTGCATAATGTCGACGTCATCAGCAGCATCGATTTCGGATGGATGCTGCAGGCTCACAAAGAAAACCGGGCGCTTGCAACTTTGGCAGTGCAAGAACGAAAGACTTCCCGATACCTGCTCTTCGATGAAAAGAATCAGCTTTGCGGGCGCCGAAATGCAGACGCTTCTTCCGAAGAGCGGGTGCGACCTTCGCAGCAGACCCATGCGTACGCTTTTTCTGGCATACACGTGATCTCTCCACGGATGCTCTCCATGATCGACGAAGCCGGAGCCTTTTCGATTGTCACGACGTATTTGAGGCTGGCAGGCCAGGAAGAGTGCATTTCCGGCCTCCGCACCGACC
>JASLEQ010000651.1 GCA_030151135.1 Candidatus Sulfotelmatobacter sp.
CTTATCCAGTTCCACAGTGCGCGGCAGCGGATGCATGATCAGCGCATCGTGCTTGATTTTCCGCAGCATTTCAGTTCCGATCGCGTAACGGCGGGCAGCATGCGCTTCATTCACGCGTTCGGGGCGAATCCGCGTCTGATAAATCACGTCCGCTTCTCCAATGACGCGCTGGACGTCCGGCTCAAGTTCATACTTCACGCCATGCCCATCGAGGTATTCCAAAATGTCCGGCCTCATCTGCAACTCGGTCGGGGCGACAAAGAAAATCCTGACGCGATCGAACTTCGCCAGCAGGTACGCTAAAGATCGCGCCGTGCGCCCACGATCCAGTTCCCCGATGATTGCAACACTCAATCCTGTCAGCGGACGCTCACGATAGATCGTGTATAGATCCAGCAACGCTTGTGTCGGATGCTGGCCGCCCTCGCCGTCCCCTGCGTTGATCACCGGCACAGGTGAAACCTGCGCAGCACGCAGCGCTCCTCCGGATTGCGGATGCCTCACAACAATGACGTCGGAATAATTGGCGATGATGCGGATCGAATCTTCAACCTGTTCCCCCGAAACTTCTGACGAAAATGCCGATGCCTGCTCGGTCGAAAGGACCTTGCCGCCTAGCCGGTACATCGCCGCTTCGAAGGAGAACCGGGTCCGCGTAGACGGTTGGTAGAACAGATTGGCGAGAATCTTGTTCTGGTATTCGAGCGTGCCTCCGCGAGAGACGATTCGCTCCATGCCGCGGGATCGCTGAAACAGATCCATCAACAATGGGAGAGTGAATTGCTGCGACTCGATCACATGCGACAGCTTCGAGCCCTCGGACCGGTAGTCGTGAAGGTAGCGGGGAGCCATTGTCCTTACCGAATTCACATTCGAACTCATGAACCGCTACCCTCCTATCGTGACTGCCTGCTGTGAGGAACGTGAAACGCACTCCGCGTCCGGCAGGATGCGCGTTCCCGTCCGTCCCGCAACAGCATCGGCGAGGTGCTCATACGAAGTGATCACCACTTGTTTGCCGCCCGCATTCAAGAATCGCAGTGCGGACTCCACTTTTGGTCCCATATTTCCCTTTGGGAAATGGCCAGCGCGGTAATGTGCCTCCAACTGGGACGCAGTCACACAATCCAATGCCCGCTGCGTCGGCCGGTTGTAATCGACGTAAACGAAATCAATGTCGGTGGAGATGGCAAAGACATCGACACCGAGCTCGGCCGCCAGCAATGCCGATGCCCGGTCTTTGTCGATGACCGCCTCGATACCTTGCAATCCGCTGCCGCACTGAACGACGGGAATTCCTCCACCACCGCAGGCCACTACAAGCACACCCTGGTTCATCAGCGAGCGGATCACATCGAGTTCCACAATTCCTATCGGTTCTGGGGAAGGTACTACTCGTCGGTATCCTCGCCCCGCATCCTCGACAATGTGCCAGCCTAAAACACGCTGGCGCTCCTCGGCCTGAGCTTGAGAGTAGAAGGGACCGATCGGCTTGGTCGGATGTTGCATTGCTGGGTCATCGGCGCCAACGATCGTCTGGGTGACCATGCCGACAACCTGCATGCCCACTCCTCGGGCCATCAGTTCATCCCGGAGGGATTGCACAAGTAGGTAGCCGATTTCACCCTGGCTCGCCGCACCACAAACATCGAGAGTCTGGCTGGGAACTTGATCTGAAGCCCGTTCAGATCGGAGCAATTGCGCCCCAACCTGCGGCCCATTTCCGTGCGTCACGACCAGGTGATATCCCTCGAGTATCAGCTGCACAATCGCGGCCGCGGTACGGCGAGCATTCGCCCACTGCTCTGCGACCGTGCCGGTTTCACCGGCACGAATCAGAGAATTTCCACCTACGGCAATGAGCATTGACTTCATGAAAACCGAGTTACCTACGAATGCATCACCTGTTCCGGGCGCGCGGTTTCTCGAATCTCATGGGACTCCATGAGTTCCAGCAAAATCGCTTTTTGCGCATGCAAGCGGTTTTCGGCCTGCTGGTAGACGACCGAGTGAGCCGAATCGATCACTTCATCGGTCACCTCATCGCCACGATGCGCGGGTAGGCAATGCATGAAGAGCGCGTCGAATTTTGCATGTCGGAAGAGTCGCGTGTTCACCTGGTACGGTCCGAAGATGCGGTGTCGCGATGCGGCTTCCGACTCCTGGCCCATGCTTGCCCACACATCTGTGTAGATGACGTCAGCGCCAGTAGCCGCCTCTACTGCATCCGTAGTAAGAACCAGGCGGCCTCCTGTTTGCTGCCCGCGTTCGCGCGCCCATTTCACGGCGTCATCCTTCGGAGCAAAGCCCGGCGGGGTTGCCACCCAAACATTCGCACCTAGTTGCGCGCCCGCAAACATCAGCGAATGGCAAACGTTATTACCGTCACCGATATAGGCCACCTTTAATCCTCTGATGTCTCCCTTTAGTTCTGCCATGGTGAGGTAGTCCGCCATGGCCTGGCAGGGATGGCTATAGTCCGTCAGGCCATTGATGATTGGAATGCTGGCGTACTCGGCCATCTGCTCGACGATCTCATGCGCAAATGTCCGCACCATAATGGCCTGCACCATGCGTTCAAGATTCTTGGAGATGTCGTAAACCGACTCGCGCTGGCCGAGATTGATTTCTGCCCGTGAGAGATAGAGCGAAAATCCCCCCAGCTGCTGAATGCCGACGTCGAACGAAACGCGGGTGCGCAGCGATTGCTTTTCGAAAATCATGGCCAACGTCTTGCCCTTGAGCGCACCAGCGTGAGCCGAAGGATGCGTTTTCATTTCGCGTGCCAAGTCGAGCAGATAACGGATCTCTTCCGGTGAGAAATCACGGATGGAAAGAAAATTATGCCGGCCCATGGTTTCCTCTCAAATTTCTTTTGGATACCGCGCGATGTGGGAGCCTATTCAGAGATGTGGCTGGAGGGTGAAGACGATGGCGAATGGCATCCGCGAGGGAAAGTGAGGATCCAGCTTTCAACAGCCCTTTATGGACGATCTCCCACGACCTGTACGGTTGCCCGCTGCCGCCGAAGATACGCATAGTGATGCCTTCCCGATGCTCTCTTGGCGCCTGTTTTGCCGACAATGAAGGCCATCACCAGAAGAGGTGATCAAAGTCACCTCGTGCGGAAGAGCCTGGTGATCCGCGCTGACGTTCTTTGTGAGGCTCGTCACATCGGCCTCTATTGCGGCTCCGTACAATCCTGCTGAGAGTTCCGGGCGCGTAACTCGCTCTCAACGAGGTCGATATGGCGGCGCAATATTACGTCTGCACCGAGTGCAACAAGAGATATCCCACGCATCAGAAGCTGTTTGAGTCTCTCTACGAATTCCAGAGAAGCAAACCCGATGCGTGTGCCTGCGGCGGAGCCCGAGAACTTCACATTACTCTCGACTTCCAATTGGGCGCGGGCGACAGCGACTTTAGAGTCGTCTCCGCCACGTTGCCCGATCGATTGAATTCGTGGCTTGGCCAAGAAGAAGAGGAAGTGACTTTCTATCCTTTCCTAGTTGTGCTCCAGCGGGCTGGAGACCACAAAGAATTCTGCTGGATGCCCTATTGGCATGTCACGGGCAAAGACGCGAGATATGGACAGCATGCCGTATGCCTGGAGCAATCTCAATTTCAAGATCTGGTCGGGAAGTTGAAGGAAAAGGCAGAAGAGCCACTGCTGCAACTGGCGTAGCCCGGCTTTTCCTGTTCAATTTGTGATTAGACGCCCGCCTGCCAGATCGTGTCCATCACTGTTCCGTCAACCCACTTCACAACCGCGACGGGACGATCGCTCCGTTTCGTCTTCTGCGGCCTTCCTCCACAAATCCGTTCGACTTCAGCCTTGATTTCCTGGATGGAGCGAATCGGCAGCTTTGAACCTTTCACCGCATCGATCAGATCCTCTCGGCGCGGGTTAATCGCGATTCCACGTTCGGTCACGACGACGTCAATCAACTCGCCAGTTCCGCACAATGTCGTGACCTCATCCACAATGACCGGGATGCGATCTCGAAAGGACGGAACGGCAAGAATCGTGCAGCCTGCCGCAAGGCAGTTTTGCCAGCCACCGATGCCGTGAAGTAATCGACCATCAGAGTGAGTAACGACATTGGCATTGAAGTTCGTGTCGATCTCGGTCGCGCCCAAAACGACCGCGTCGATCATGGAGGCGAAGTTTCCTTTGCCATGAAAGTTATACGAGGTAAACGGAGACGTCGCGACGTGGCGCGGATTGTTTGCCATCGACTGCACGCCGGTGAGATCAAACGTCTGACCGTCAAGGATGTAATCGCTGAGACCTTCTTCTAGTAATTCGACCAGGTACTTCGTGGAACCACCGCGCACAAAGCGGGCCTTCACACCCGCTTGTTTCATCATTTCTTTCAAATAGCGAACGAAGCCGAGAGCAATTCCTCCGGAACCTGCCTGGAAGGAGAAGCCATTCTTCATGATGCCCGCGTCGCGCAGGAAGATTGCAACAAATTCGGCGATTCGCAAGCGATCCGGCGACCGCGTGATTTGAGTGGTCCCCGAAACAATCTTTGATGGATCTCCGATTGAATCGATTTCGACTACATAGTCCACGTTGTTCCCCTGAATTTGCCATGGGACGCACGGAAACGGAACCAGATTGTCGGT
>JASLEQ010000164.1 GCA_030151135.1 Candidatus Sulfotelmatobacter sp.
TCCGTTGAAATCATAGTGTCAAGTAAGCCAAGAAGGGAGCGCCGTGCGCGCCGAGATCGTAAAAATTAACGCTGAAAATCCGGAAGTCTCGCTTGTGAAGTATGCCGCCGACCAGATTCGTTCTGGCGAAGTGCTGGGAATGCCGACGGACACGTTTTATGGACTGGCGGCTGATCCTTTCAACCTGCGCGCGGTGGACAAGGTGTATGACATCAAGACGCGTTCGCGGCATAAGCCGCTGTCTCTGCTGATTGGAAGTGTGGACCAGGCGGAAGAACTGGCGAAGCCGCTGCCGGAGGAATTTTACGCGTTGACGCGAAAATTCTGGCCCGGCCCGCTGACGATCATTGTGAAGGCGGGCTCGAAGCTTCCGCTGAAAGTGACGGCGAATACCGGGAACGTTGCGCTGCGGGTGCCGAATGCGAAGATTCCTCTGGCGGTGGTAACGGCGGCGGCGATTCCGATTACGGCGACCTCGGCGAACCTGAGCGGGGCATCGGAGTGCACCAGCGCGGAGCAAGTCCGCGACCAGCTGCAGGGGCGGATCAACATCATCGTGGACGGCGGGTCTTCTCCGCGCGACATCGCTTCGACGATCGTTGATCTGAGCGATGAGACTGAGCGCTGGCGGATTATTCGTGAAGGCGCGATTCCCGCCGATGAGATTTCGAAATTCTTTGCGCAAGGATAACTTCGCCACGGTTGTCCGAGGATGACAGCAGACTCCGCCAAACGGAACCATTCCTTTGCCCGATGGTTTCTCGCGATTGCCGTGTTGGCGATCGGGGCATTCCTAACTGTCACATCCATTCGGATCACGCGTGCGGCCCGGCTGCAGGAACTCCCTCATGCCGACGCCATCGTGGTCTTCGGCGCAGCAGAATATTCCGGGCGACCTTCCCCTGTATTGAAAGCGCGCCTCGATCACGCGCTGGAGCTTTTTCATCGGGGACTGGCTCCCGTGGTGATCACGACCGGCGGCGCGGCAGCCGATCCTAAGTTCTCCGAGGGTGGGGTTGGAAAAGATTACCTGATGCACCGTGGCGTGCCGGAGCGAAGTCTGATTGCCGAGACGCAGGGGTGGGATACGTCGGAGTCCGCGAAGCGGGTTGCGGTGATCATGCGTGCGAATGGGTTGCATAGCTGCATCGCGGTGAGCGATGCGTATCACGTGTTCCGGATTCGGCAATTACTGGAACATGAAAACGTGCAAGCTGTGTATGTGGCGCCGCGGCCGGATTCGCGTCCGCATAGCGTGGTGCAGCGAATGGTTGCGGTCATGCGCGAGTCAGCGAGCTATTTCCTTTGGCGAGTGGGGATCACCTAGTTCCCGGCGGCAATGGGAATTGTGGGCTTGGCCTAGAACTGATCGATGTTATTCGTAGTGCGGATTTTGAACCAGCTATAGCGGAGCCCATTGATCTGCAGGCCGTTTCGAACTTTGGAGAAGGAGTGCTGGATGCGGACCGTCAGGCTGGAGTTTTCAGCCATCTTGGCCTGATCGTGGCGTGCGCCTCGCATCTCGGCGATGCGACGGGCTTGGCATTGCTGGTAATCCTGGCTCTCTTGACAGAGTTCGTTTCCGTTGTCGGTATTCTCGTCGCGCAGTGTTTTGAGATCGAGATTCTCCTGAATGGCGGCGGCTAACATCTCATCATAGCGTTCGTACCAGATACGGACCGCTTTTTCAGTCTCTTCGGGAGTGTGGTTCAGTTTGTAGGCCGCTATAGCCGCCACGACTTCATCGGCGTTTTCGGCGCCCTCCATTTTGAGCCGAGGCAGCGGTCCGGCTGTAACCTCCATGTCCTCGTCGGTGAGCACTTTTTTGGAGTGCGCGGGTTTCTGTGCTTTCGCGTTGCGCGCCGCATCGGCGACGGAAGCGGGCTGCTGTGCAGTATCTGAACTGGAGGGCTGGTTTTGCGCGGAGCCGGGAATGCTGATCGAAATAGCGATCAGAAGAAGCGCATGAACGCGAGGCAGCCGCAACTCCAGCATGCGAGAGATCTTAAAGGGTAGTCAGGCCCGAGAAAGATCACCAAAGTTTTGGGGAAAGATGATGACCTCAGTTCCATTGTGATTGCAATCACAATCGGGCAGGTGAGGTGTCATTTCACCTCAAGCCGGAGAGACCGTTGACTGCGGCAACTTCGTAGTGAGCCGCTTTGGCATCGTGCTTCGACAGGTACTGCCGGCGTTCTTCGGGAATGATTGATTCTTCGTAGTTCGGGCCAGCGACGGCGCGGATGTCGTCAATGGAGTCGAATAGCAGAATCGTAATGAATTCGACTTCGGCGCCGACGTTCCGGCGCATCAACAAACTACCGCGGTAACCCTTCGCTTTGCTGATGCCCGGGAGAAGTTCAGGTTTGAGCTGGGATTCGTAGGCATCGGCGTGTTCCGGCTTCGTGCTTCCGTGCCAAACTCTAGCGATCATTGGACCTCCTGCCGGGGCAACTTACCACGACATGCGCTTCCGAAGTTCGGTAATGTGCGCAGTGTGATGCCGCCCGTGCCAGGCGTACAGGGCGAGCGTTTTTTCCAGGGTCATAGGACCGAGGTCGGGATGACGGAAAGTGCGCTTCCATTCTTCAGGACCGAGGGCGCGCAGGAGGCGGACCCAGCGATCATGGAGGGAATCGAGCAAGGCGAGTGAGACTTCAATGGGCGTTACTCTTGAATCCGGCAATTCGGCCCAGCGATCTTCGGCGTAGGGCTTGATCGTCGGGTCGTCTTCGGTGAGAGCCAGCTTGAAGCGGACATAAGAGTTGAGATGGCTATCAGGAAGGTGGTGGACCACCTGACGAACTGTCCAGCCGCCGGGGCGATATTCGGTATCGAGTTGCGCTTCGGAAAGGCCTCTTACTGCGGCTCGCAGGTTGGCGGGCGTCAGAGCGATCTCCTCGAGTTGATTCAGCTGCTGCTCGGGTGAGGATGCGCCGTCGTACCGAAATTTGCCGACGGGGAAGCGCAAGTCGTCCATGAAGTCTCCTGGGGAATCAGGTAGCAGATGAGGGTGGCCGGAGTTTGGCTTCAGAGAATATTGACCCGGGATGACAATGGGAGGGGCCGGTTTGGGTCGGCTTGTTGAGGGATCTTTAAAGTTAACCGCAAGGGCTAGTGTGCGCGTCTGTGGAGCCGCATTGGGTTTGGCTTCGAATTTGGGTTCCACGTGCCGGCGGTTTCGTGCATCTTAAGGGGTTCTACGCTAAACTCACACTGCCATTGAGTTTAGCTACTCCCCGGGCGCGCATGTGGGCGTGCTGCGGGAATGACGAGCGAGGGACACAATGCCTGCTTCGGTTTGGTCTGGTCACTTAACGTTCGGACTTATTTCCATGCCAGTTCGACTTTTCTCCGGCGCGCGCAGCACCGGGATTTCGTTCAACATGCTGCACCGGACTGATAAGTCGCGATTGAAGCAACAATACATCTGCCAGGCGGAAGGGGTTCCGGTCGATCGCAGCGAGATTGTGAAAGGCTACGAATTCCGGAAAGACGAATACATCGTAATTGAGCCGGAGGAGATCAAGAAGATCGAACCGCAGACGGCGAAGACGATGGAGATTCTGGAGTTTGTGAAGACCGACGAAGTGGATCCCGTGTATTTCGAGTCGTCGTACTACATGATGCCCGAGGAAGCAGGACGGCGTCCGTATGCGCTGCTGACGAAAGCGCTGGAAGAAAGCGAGTACGTCGCGATCGCGAAGATTACGATGCACAACCGCGAGTACACGGTGTTCTTGCGTCCGCATGAAGGCGGCATGATGCTCCACACGATGTACTACGCGGAGGAAGTGCGGAAGGTCGAAGGATTCGGGGCGCCCGATGTGGAACTGAAAGATGCCGAAGTCAAAGTCGCACACCAGTTGATCGAGGCGCTGGCGGACAAGTGGGATCCGGATAAATACCACGACAGCTTCCAGGAAAATCTGAAGAAATTGATTGAGGCCAAGCTGGAGGGCGGGGAAGTGGCAGCCGTCGAGAAGCCGAAGAAACTGGCTCCAGTGGTGGATTTGATGGCAGCTCTGAAACAGAGCCTGGCGCAGATGGAAGGGAAGAAGAAGCCGGCGGCGACCGCTAAGGCCGAGGAGGAGCCGGCTGTCGCTGTCGCTCCGGCGCCAAAGTCTCGCCGCAAACGCGGGTAGTTCGGTGCCTAGTACTCAGTACTCGGCACTCAGTGATCGGTTCTCAGAATCCGGCTCTTCATTCTTTCCTTGCGGATCGGTACGCCGGGCATCCTGCGGCTTGTGCGCAGGCATCTCCTACTGAGTACTGAGTACCGACAGTGCGTAAGGCTCCTCGCCTAGCGCGTATGCGCGGCAACCGCTACAATGATCAATTCTGTCAATTGAATCTTTTCATTTTGAACCAGGAGTCTGCTTCGGGATGCCGATGAGTTTTCGACGTGTGGGCTGGCTCGCTGCCACGATCTTGGGAAGTCTAGTGTGGATGTCATGCGGCCAGGTCTATCGCCCAGTGGTGATCCCGGTGAGCACGACCCCGCCCAATACGCAGAATTTCCATTCAGTATTTGGGATCAGTTCGAACGTGTCGCCGAATCCAGGCTCGGCACTTCAGATAGACGTCTCGGGTGACACAGATATTGGCATCGCAGACATGGGGATCAATCCCACCCATGCAGCGGCGCTGCCAAACGGTGGGCGCATATTTGTAGCCAGCGCGGGGAGCCTGACGCCCGGTGATCCTGATCTGATCACGGCGTTCGTACCGGCAAGCGGCAGCAGCATAGCGATCGGCATCACGTCTCCCACGGTATTTTCATTGCCCAATCTGGGGCCGGAACAATCCGCCGGCATAACAAGTCTGAGCGAAGCCGGGAACGTGGTGACGATGACGCTGAGCGCCGCGATTCCGATGGCAACGGTTGGCAGTCCAATCGTGGTCAGCGGTGTCTCGGTTGCCGGATACGACGGAAGTTTCCTAGTGACGTCGGTGGCCGGCAATCAAATTCAGTATTCCGCAACGGCCACGGGCCTTCCTCTCACAGCCGGAGGAACGGCCACGGTTCCGTTGCCAAGCTTCTGTTCGTATCTCCCAGACTTCGTGGCGACTGCAGAAACCGCGAATATGTACGTAGCGAATTACGGAGTTGAAGGCGGCGCGAACTGTGGATTTGGCAGCACCGACTCAGTCGCCCAACTCAATCTGGCCACGGGCAGCATTCAGAATATTGCTTATCTCAACAATCCTCCGGCGGCGGGCGCAGCGCCGCATCCGGTTGCGCTGGCGGAGACCCCGAACGCTCTGCATTTATATGTAGTGAATGAGGGCACGAATACGGTGGTGGATCTGTCACCGACCGATCTCTCGGTGCAGGCTACGATTCCGGTGGGAACGACACCAGTATGGGCGGTAGCCCGGATCGACAACCAGCGCGTGTATGTGCTGAGCCAGGGAGCCGGGACGTTGATCCCGATT
>JASLEQ010000218.1 GCA_030151135.1 Candidatus Sulfotelmatobacter sp.
CAGCGAATACATCTTTGACTTTTCGTTCATAACGTCGCGACCATAATTGGTATCCGTCCGAAGTACTCGCCAGTTGTACCGTGACACGCAGGTCTTCACCATACTTGCGAACGCTTCCCTCGAGAGCAAAGTCTACATTCAGCAGACGGCCGATTTCGCGGACGTCGGCGTTTCTGTGTTTGAGCGCAAAGGCGGATGTACGAGCGACCACCCGGATTCCCCGAATGGAAGACAGTGCATGGATAATCTCCTCACTGAGCCCGACGCTGAAATAGGTCTCCGGATCGGGACTGAGATATGAGAAAGGGAGAACCACGATTGAAGGTTCGGAGCGGATTTCCCGCCGTTCGGGGGAGGCATGATGATTGTCGGCTTCACGAAAGACGGGCGAATAACTTCCTTTGGGGAGATCGATAACAATGGGATCAGCCGCTCCTTCAGACGAGTAATATTCCAACAGTTTGGCACGTAAGCGCGTTGCATCGACCCGCACGACGGCTGTGGTGCGAGGATCGAAATCACCATTTCCCGCGTAGAGTGCCATTCCTACCGCGATCTCTTTCAGAGATTCGTTGGGCGAGGAGAGGGCATGTTCGACGATGAATCTCAGGTATCGTCGCATTCGTTCCGCTTTGGCGAATGCTGGACTGGCGAGAATCTTATCGAGATGCTCCCTGGCCCGGACAGCTGGAGGAGGCGACATAAAGGTGACGACAGTCTACTACAAGTTCGAGAATCAGGATCGCCTCTTGATGGATTACAAACAATGTCAAATCATCGCCTTAGGCCATGGTTGCTTTCACTCTCCGGCGTCCGCTGTCGGAGGAGGCGAACAGTCGATTCCATCCAATTCTCTAAGCCGACCGCCAAACTGCCGCGTCAGGAAGTCGCTGTATCCCGAGATCCAAACGGTCAGCCTTCCAGGAAATGATGCTGACTGCCGGAGAATCCACCTCAGGTTTGAACGCTCTGTTATTCAGGTTGCCCATTGGCTTGCAGACGCTTTGCGTCGCCTTGCCGCCGCCCATTCGCAGAGTGAACCATTAGGTTCGAATTGGGCCCGAAACCTGCCGCGGTAGCCAAGCCTGGCGATGTGTCTTCTATTGCGCGCATCAATACCTCGATGAGTGCAACTTTCAATCCGTTCACTGCTTATCCCAAATCTCCGTAAAAACTGCAGTCGAGTTCGCAGGCTTGCTCACGACCGTCAGTGTCTTGCCACCGTTCGAGACTTGAAGCGTCGCACGCTCTTCCAGCCTGCCGTTCACTTGGCCATCGATTTCAAGCACGTAATCACTCGAGCGCCTTCCAGACGACGAATTTCCCTTCGCGTCACCAGCTCCACTATCGGCGTAGATTTTCCCATCAAACTTCATTTGACTCAGGTGCTTGCGGGCCGGGATGCTGAAGCTGAGCCCACCTTTCTCAAAGGGCGCAATGATCATCCGTAGTTCTTTCCCGTGGACCTTTTCTTCCATGGAAACGGATTGCCATTCTCCAAAAATGCTCCTACCCGGGCCGAGCCGTGCATATTTTGTGGTCAACTCGTAGTTGTCCTCTGCATTCCCCGAGAAGACGTCATGGAGCGTGAGGGTTTTATCGTCCGGCGAAATGTTGTAATTCCGTACCATCTTTTGACCATCGTCTCGCACCATTTCCCAATCACGCTCATCAAGTTTCCTGAATGAGACAGTGTCTCCGATGGGAGTCTTGATGGAAATGCCGTTTGCCTTGATCTCGACCGTTGTCCCCGTGCTTCCGGTCAGGGAATAACGGCCGCCGCCGAGGTCTTTGATGGTGTACTTGATGGTCGGTTTCGGGCTCTTTTGAGCGTTGTACACCCATGTGCCGACGAAGGGGTCATCGAGAGCGAGCGCACTCGAACATGTCAGTGTGGCGGCGAGAAATAAGTAACGAAGTCTCATTCGGTTTCTCCCGAACTGTCAGGCCGAACCGTCAAGGCTGCAGACCAACCCTGACGGTTTGCCGACTCGCGCTTTGTGCTACTCTGCAGTCCCGCGACGTGCCATTTCGTTTGCCTGCGTCCTTATTCCTTGGCGCCGCGCACGACACCGTGAATGGCCTGCGGGCCGAAATGGGTCGTAGCCGGCCCGCCGAACACCAGGGTAATGTTGGAATTCGGTTGCGAATACCGGTTGTCGTTTCCTCCAGTAACGCAAACCTGCAGTGTGGAGGAAGGCGGATCGGTCTCAAAAGGGGCGATACTTCCATTCCCCGTCAGCAGACTGACCGTGCCGTTCAACTGAAAGCCGGTCAGAGTGGCTGGAGGTTGGTATGTCGGACAACCAGTCATGTCCCACGTGATCCTGACATTCGTCAACCGGATGTGGTGCGTATGAGGGTTGACAAGAGGATGTGCTGGATCCACGCCGCCGGTGTCGGTTTTGCCAAAGCCGGACATCGTCATATCCGCTGCGAAATCGGCGGTTCCCCATTCGGGGTGAAGGTCCATGGACCACTGTCCATGCATTTCCCAGGGGCTGTTCTTTACGCTCGCACTTAGAGGAGAATAGTCATTGATCAAACCACTAAAGTGCACGGGGTTCCTATCCTGGGCCAGAGCACAGGTAGCCAAAGCCGGCAAGAGCAGTAAGACTGCGCGTCCGGCCAAAACCAGTTTCTTGTTTTTCACGAGGTGCCTCCACTTCTGGGATTGACACGAAGGCCACTAGGCATTCGAACTTGACCGGTTCATCAAACGAAGGCGAGCCTTGGCGATTCGCGCCTGAAGTGGTGACAGAATGGTGCTCCGTGTACAGTCGGATCAAGCGGCAACACACGGGATACCGGAATGCCGCCTAATACCGTCTACTGCAGCCTTGGCAGGTAAATTCATAACCGGCTGATTTGCTTTGCGTTAACCTGGAGTCGGCTGGAGATATCCATGGGTGAGCCGTCTTATCAAATCCCGCCCTTCGAAAAACCGCTCGACAAGCGGCTTGACTCGTGGAAGGAGATTGCCGGCTATCTGAACCGGGACGTCACTACGGTTCAGCGATGGGAAAAGCGCGAGGGAATGCCGGTCCACCGGCATGTGCACGACAAGAGAGGCTCCGTCTATGCGCTGCCTCAAGAGTTAGACGATTGGATTCGGAGCCGAAAGACACCCAGCTCTGAACCCGAAGCCACGCCTGCCGAGCAAATACTCCCAGATACCTCTACCGGTCACATTTCGGCAAGACCTCGGGCGGTCCGGTGGATCATTCCCGCCGCCGTTATCGTCATCTGCCTGATCACCGTAGGCTGGCTCAAATTCCGGCCTCACACGACAGCTGTCGTTGACGCGAAGATTCAGTCGCTGGCGGTGCTGCCCCTTCGAAATCTTTCGGGAGATCCGGCCCAGGAGTATCTGGCCGATGGCATGACCGAAGCCCTCATCGGTCGTCTCGCAGGCATCCACAATTTAAGGGTGATTTCGCACACGTCAGTGATGCAGTTCAAGAATCCCCAGGCCTCGGTTCCCGAAATCGCCAGGACACTGGGAGTCGACGCTGTCGTCGAAGGCTCGGTGATCAGAGAAGGCGACCATATCCGCGTCACAGCACAATTGATTCGGGGCGCGACCGAAACGCATTTCTGGTCCGAGACTTATGACCGTAAAATGAGCGACGCTCTTACCCTGGAGAGCGAATTGGCGCAAAGCATCGCCGAAAAGGTCCAGGTCACGGTCAGCGGAGAGGAACAGCAACGGCTCAGTTCTGCGCGACCTGTGGCGCCTGAAGTCTATGAGAGTTATCTCAAAGGCAGGTTTGCCTTCGAACAAGGAAACAGGGCTCAGTTTGATCAGAGCATTCCTTACTTCGAGGACGCCATCGCCAGAGATGCGACATTCGCACCGGCTTACCTGGGCTTGGCGCAGGCTTATACCATGCTAGGAACGGTTTCTGCTGGAGTTTCTCCCCAAGAAACGCGGCCTAAAGTGGAAAGCTTCGCTCGAAAAGCGCTCTCAATCGATCCGGGGTTGGCAGAAGCTCACGTCGTGCTAGCAAACGTTCTGCAGGAGGAATGGCACTGGGCCGAAGCCGAATCGGAATACAAGCGCGCTCTCACATTGAACCCGAACAGCGCTGAAGCTCATGAATGGTTTGCGCTGTGGCTCGTATGCCACGGACGTACGGATGAGGCCGTCAGCACTATCAAGCGGGCGCGGGCCCTCGACCCGGTCGGGATTTCGGGCGGCAGCGTAGCCTGGATTTTGTTTCAGGCCCATCATTTCGATGAGGCTATCCGGGAGGAGAGCAGCGCATTGGCCGTACAGCCGAATAACGTGCTCACTCTCACGGGCCTCGGGTTCGCACTGATCGCCAAAAATCGACCCGCCGACGCAATCCCGCCACTCGAAAAGGCCGTTTCCCTTTCGGGTAGTCCTGCTGCGACCGGCGTCCTGATCCGAGCGTATTCTCACGCGGGGCGGCGCAACGATGCATTTCGGCTTCTTGAGCAACTGAAACGTCGGAAGAAGGTGGGCTACATCCCTGCTGGTGCTTTCGTGAATGCCTATCTGGGCATAGGCGACAACGAGCAGGCCTTCTATTGGCTCGAGCAAGCATACAAGGAACAATCGAATATCCTGCAGTTCCTCAAAACTCATCCTTATTTCGACCCTATCCGTAGCGACCGGCGATTTGCTGATTTGCTCCGTAGAGTCGGACTTGGTTAGTTTTGCCTTGTTGAAGAGCTTAGTCCGCGCACAGAATCCGACGCAAAGTGCGCTTTTTCGAAAACTTGCCCGCGCTGAAAACGACGAAGGATCACGGCAGCCACGTGCCCCCGATTGGCAACGATAGGCGGCCTTATTGCCTATACAAAATGGCCGACGATAACGGAGATTGTCATGCAGGGACGGCTCCCGGAAAGCAGTCGGTAGATTCAACTACCGTGATATCGGAGTATTGTCCAGCGATCGAGTCGATTTGGTCCTCGGTTGTTGCCAACAGACCGATGCGCGTTTCCAGAATGAACCTGGATGGAAACGCGGTTTGACGATCCTGCGTTCATTGACGCTATCAGTGGCGGATCATGGAAGACCCAGAACCTGGATTTGACACGTTTCATCATCGTCCGTCATACTATGCCTTAAAGTGACATAGTATGACAAGCTCCGCCAAAGACATTGACCAATTCCTCCCCTTGTCCCTCCCCGTGTTCCACATGCTGCTTTCTCTCACGGAAGGCGAGCGGCACGGATACGCCCTGAAACGCGAGATTTTTCAACGAACCCATAAGCGCATCAACCTCGGGTCTGGCGCACTCTACGGAGCCATCAACAAGATGCTGGAACAAGGGTTCATTGTGGAATCAGACGAGCGGCCCGACCCGCATCTCGATGACGAACGCCGCCGCTATTACAGAATCACCCCTTTAGGCCAGCGCGTAGTTCGCGCCGAAGCCGCACGGCTGCGGGCTCTCCTGCAACTGGCAGAAGTACGTCTCGGCGTCCCCGATCCGGTTTGAGGTGAACATGATGGATGTCACGAAACTGTACCGTAGACTGCTGAGGCTCTATCCCGCGAGCTTTCGCCAGGAATACGAAGGAGCGATGGATCGCCAGTTTCGTGACGAACAGCGCGATGCCGAGGGATGGAAAGAGAACTTCGGGTTATGGTTGCGCGCTCTTTCTGACATTGCGGTCTCTGCACCGCGGGAGCTCACCCGGGAATTAGGTCAGGACGTGCACTTTGCATTGCGGGTTTACTGGAAACGCCCAGTCAGCGCCATGATTGCCATTGGCACGCTGGCTCTAGCCATAGGTGCAAGCACGGGAGTCTTCAGCGTCGCTAGTGCGCTGCTCCTACGAAGTCTGCCATTCGCTGACGCCTCGAGATTAGTCGAAATGCGCCTGTCGCCTTTCACCGCCGGAATGGGACACGCCAGGTTTGCAGAATGGCGCGATCACAGTTCTTACCTGGACAGCGCTGCAACATTTACTACCTCCGAGATGAATCTCAACGCGGGCCGGGATGCCTTGCGCGTACAAGTCACCGAGGCGTCAGCAAATTTCTTTTCATTGCTCGGAGTGAGAAGTGATCTCGGCCGCGCTTTCGTCGCGGGAGAAGACAAACCGGGCCAGAGCCACGTAGCGGTGATCAGTCATCGTCTGTGGATGCAAGAGTATGGAGGAGATTCCGCCCTAATTGGCTCGACAGCCCATCTGAATGGAGCCGCCGTGGTCATCATCGGTATCGCGCCGCCGCGCTTCGATTATCCGGGCAATGTAGATGTGTGGACCCCGACGGTCTTTGACTTCGAAGTAATTCCAAAACGCGGCGCGTTTGTTTGGCAAACCATTGGCCGCCTGAAGTCTGGGGTCACGATGAATCAGGCGCGGCAGCAGTTCAAAGCTGAAGTTTCCCGCGTTGGCCCTGACAGCTTTCGCCGTAAGGACGAGTCGAGTCCGGAGCTAGTCGGACTCCGAGATCAACTCTCTGCGCAAATCCGCCAATCAGTGCTTATCCTCTTTGCTGTCGTTCTGCTGGTTCTATTGACGGCATGCACCAACGTTGCGCAGTTGTTGCTGTCTCGCACAGCAGAGCGTCATCAGGAACTTGCGTTGCGCTCGGCTTTAGGAGCCAGCAGATCGCGGCTGATTCAGCAACTCACGGTCGAGGGGATGGCACTTACTCTGACTGGCTCCGCCCTCGGGATGATTGTCGCCTTCCTCGTCTCTCGGACGGCCGGCGCCATTCTGCCCGCACAATTGGCCACGCAAAACTACACGCTCTTGGATTGGCATGTTCTTTGTTTTGCGGTCACCTTGGCTCTCACCGCAGGAGCAGCGTTTGGAATCATGCCCGTCTGGCTGATCGGCCGGATTCAGCCTTCCACGCAGTTCGTTCGTGTTCATCCCGGCACTAGCGAGCGGGTAACAACGCGGCTGCGTTCGATTCTCGTTAGCCTGCAAGTGGCGTTTACACTCACTCTCTTAGTGAGTTCATTTGCGGTCGGCACGGCATTCCTGCGGCTAGTTCATACAGACTTGGGATTTCAACCGGCGAACGTCGTCACGTTGAATGTTTCCCTGCAAGGCACCAAGTACCAGTCGGAGAGCGCCGAATGGCAGTACTATTCCGCGCTACGAGAACGTCTCCTCTCAATCCCAGGCGTAGAAGCCGTGGGCGCGGTAAACTATCTGCCGCTTGGGAGCAACGTGCTGATGGCCGGTACGCTCGAAGCAGAATCTGGCGTCAAAGTCCCCGGTGTTGTCATGAACGGCGTGATGCCGGGCTACTTCAGGGCAATGGGGACGAGGGTCATTGCAGGAAGAGAGTTCGAAACTACCACGGGCAAATTGCCCAACCCGTCCGTAATCGTCAATGAAGCTTTTGCGCATCAATCTGGTTTTGGCTCGAACATCATCGGCAAGCGAATCATCGCACCGTGGACGAAGCAGCCTTACATAGTGTCAGCTGTGGTCGCGACGGCACGTATGGGGGGGCCAGAGTATGAAGGAGGACCCCAGGCCTACTGGCCTGTTCAAGAGGAGCCCCCCGCGGCTCTGACCTATGTCGTGAATGTCCCTGGCGATGCGCGTGACTACCTTGCACGGTGCCGCGATGCCGTAATCGGCTTAGATCGGACCGTACCCGTTTACGAGGTAAAGACGCTCGATCAGCGCCTGGATGAAACGCTCGGCCAGCCAAGATTCTATACGACCGCCGTCCTGTTTCTGGGATCATTAGCTTTGCTAATTGCGGTTGCAGGCGTCTACAGCACCTCATCGCGCACAGTCACGCAGCGACAGCACGAGTTGGGGGTGCGCGTTGCGCTCGGGGCATCCATACGGAGCGTCAGGCGATTGATCCTGCGACAACTCTTTACCTCGGTGAGCGCCGGCATCCTGGCAGGGGTCGCCGGCTCAGTAGGATGTGGTTTCCTTCTTCGACATCTCTTTGTAGGCGCGAAACCACCGGATGTAGCGGCATTCGTCGTCGCGTCCTTGCTCCTGATTTTCCTCGCCGCTTGTACCGCATGGTCTGCTACAAGCAGGATTTTGAGGATCGATCCAATCGAGGCGATACGTGCGGAGTAGAGAGCAGACATACGAAGATGCGTTCAGGAAACACAGGTCCAGGAGGAAATCATGAAACTTCTACGTTCCATAACTCGCCGGGGGTTTGACATCGGAACCGCCGGATGGTTCACGGTTCTGAAACCCAACACGTGGTTTCCCGCTTCGCGCATGCCAGGAAGGTTCCGTTATCACGGTAATCCGTCTGGCGAGACCACTGGGGCCAATCAAGCAATCTCAGTTCGCATTCTTTTGCCTGGCGGAAACGACCGCCGTCCCGCACGCTCGGTCTTGGTCATCCTGGCTGCCGTTGCGATCACGTCCGCTCTGCTGTGGTGGATAATGCACCCCTAGGGTGACCAAGCATCAACATTGCGGGAAAAAATACCAACTCCAGCAACGCATAGAGCCGCCGATAATCCCGAACTGTGGACAACAGGGCAACGCACTCATCGACGACACCTCACATGAGCAGAACCCAATCGGCCTGAAAGACGCCGCAACATCCAGGCAAATCGATTTCCCGATATAGCTTTGGGAAACTGCCGCCATGCCAACTTGTCGGGACAACTAGAATTCTGCCCCCCGTTTCATACGCGGCCTCATCTGCATGAGGCCTAATTCAGTAACACTCCCTGATTGGGACGATCCAGCGAGAACGTTGGTATCTCAATATCAAACCGCTCGCCGGTCTCACTTTCCATCTGGTATGACCCGCCCATCATCCCTGACGGTGTGTTGAGAGGCGCCCCACTCGTATATACATGGCTCTCGCCGGGCTTGAGCACGGGTTGTTCCCCGACAACGCCCGGCCCCTTGACTTCAGTCAACTCGCCACGCGAATTCGAGATCATCCAATGGCGGCTCAGTAGTTGCACGGTTTCCCGTCCGTGATTCTCGATGATCACGCGAT
>JASLEQ010000152.1 GCA_030151135.1 Candidatus Sulfotelmatobacter sp.
CATAGGAAGCTTCGGGAGCGGCGAGTTTTTCGCAGTGAATGGTGGTGCGGTGGTGGGCGCGTCCGTAACCAAGTTCGACCTCCGCGCCCATGGCCGCTAGTAGATTGCGCGTGGTCTGGATGTCGCGAACCTGCGGAATATTCTCGAGGACGACGGGCTGATCGGTGAGCAGGGCGGCGGCCATGCAGGGAAGTGCGGCATTTTTCGCTCCGCTGACGCGTACCGTACCCAGTAGCGGCTCTCCGCCGCGAATGACGAACTTGTCCATGGATGAATCCTTGAGGTGATTGTAATGGGAATGCGCATTCTTGCTTGTTGACTGCCGTGGAACGTAAGTGCAGGCACAGACGAGTGAAAATGCCGCTGCGGCAAAGATCCTTTACCGCGAAGAGCGCGAGGAAAAACCGAGTCCACTGGCATACCGGCGTTTGAGCGCAGACTGGATTTCCCTCCGTGAGGCGTTGTTTCGCTCACAGATTGCGAGGGCAGAAGTTGTACCTTACGAATCTGTATCAGGGTCCAAGGCGGGCATCAACGTTGGTACAGAAGATATCGAGGACTTAGCGCGTGAGGGAACGGACGAGTGCGTTCGTCGCTTCACGAACTTCATTCTTCATTCTTCAAACATGGGCACTTGGCGCTGGTCGGTCGGACGGCGCTGGCGTCGCGTCGCGCCGATTACTGCAATCACTGTCAGAGATTCCAGGGCCGTACGGGGCACAAAAATCCGTTGCGTGTTCGACCGCTGGTCCGGCGGATTAATCAAATAGCCCTCGGGCATGGCCTGAAGCAGGTCGGCGGGCATCAGGCCTTCCAGGACTTCGCTGTCTTTAAAACGAAGGCGAACCCAGAGACCTTCCGAGCGCGGACGGGTGGTGAATGTTTTGCGGGCAAGCGATTCGGCCTCGCCGAACTCACGGACGAAATAGACGCCTTTGATCTCCCGCAGATCGATCAGGATCACGGTGCCGCTGGTATTCAGCACCTCGACCTTGCCCTCGTTGACGAACTGGGTGGGCGAGACGTATCCGGAGACGGAGTCGCGGTCCATCTTACGGACGATCACTTTTTTGTGCGTGGACACCATCAAAGTACTCAGTACCCGGTACTCGGTACCCAGTTAAAATCGTGATTCATCTGATCACGGCGACGCGCTCAAGCTCCCGCGAAAGTTCCCAGCATGCAATCGTCTACTGAGTACTAACAACTGAGTACTGAGTACTGGACTTTGCGATTCTCGCACTTTTTTCCCACAAAGACCCCGGAATCCGTCTTGGCAGTAGCCAAAATGTAAACGTTGTGTTATTTTCTTGAACTTGCCGGAAAGATTCCATTCTGTATAAGTACTTTGTATTTAGTTAGTTGCATTCGTGTACCTAAGGGTCTGGATGGTTGGTGCGGCTGGCCCTGTGGAAAAACTGTGGAAAGATTGGCAAATCGGGCCCTCCCAAGCGGCGATTCCGGCATCGAATCGCGTTTGCTCCGGGAATTGGGCAGCCGCTTGAAAGCGAATGGCTGATTACATTTACACGATGGAAATCCGGCTGACGCCGGACCAGTTGAAGGGCGTCGGTCTCGTGCAAGACGTAGCCCGCGCGGCGGGCATGAATTTATACCTCACGGGCGGGGCGATCCGCGACATTATCAGCGGGTTCACCATCCGAGACCTGGATTTCACGGTCCAGGGCAATCCCCTCAAATTAGTCAAAGATTTCGAGAAGGCCGGGGCGAGGATCACGGCCGTCGAGGAAGAGGTCCGTACGATTTTCCTGGCGTTGCCCGGCAACGCGCGCGCCGAAGTCAGCATGGCGCGTACGGAGAAATTTGAAAAGACAGGCAAGCCTCCGCTGGTGATGCCAGCGACGATTCATGAGGACCTGCGGCGGCGCGACTTCACCGTCAACGCCATGGCACTCTCGCTGAATGAAGGATCGCGCGGGCTGTTGCTCGATCCCTTCAACGGGGTCGCCGATATTGAGGCGAAGGTCATCCGGATCCTTCATAACTATTCGTTCCTGGAAGATCCTTCGCGCCTGATTCGCGCGACCCGGTTTGCTGCCCGCTTTCATTGGCCCATCGAAGAGCGCACGCAAGCACGGTACGACGCGGCGAAGGAAGGCAAGTACATCGACCACATTTTAAAGTCGTCGATCGGGCACGAGATCGCGGCACTGGCGCATGAAGACGATCCGCTCAATGTCGTGAGGATGCTTGAGAAAGAAGGCTGGCTCGAGATTCTGCATCCGCACTGGACCTCGGCAAAGGTCGACGTGAACGGCATTACCGCTTTGATGAAGACGCGGCAGCAGATGGTCGATTTGGGATACACGCCAGATGCGGGCCCGGCGGTGATGTATTTCCTGACCTCGAACTTCAACGAAAAAGAGACGAGCGATATTCAGAAGATGATCCCGCGTAAGGACCTGGTCGAGGCCTGGCGCGACATTGAGGATCATGCCAAGGAATTGGCGAAGCGGTTGATGGGAAAAGAGGCAGCGACGCCGTCGCGGACATGGCAATTGCTGTCGTCGGCGCGGCCTGAGATGGTGCTCTTCCTCGCCGTAACGGCGAAGCAGCAGGCCGTTGAGCAGAAGATCAAGAATTATCTGACGAAGTGGCGCCAGGTGCAGCAGACCCTGCCGCTTCCGGAGATGACGGAACTGCTGATCACACCGCAACTGCCGGAGTATCCAAAGCTCGCGCACGATGTGTTCCTGTTGCTGCTGGATGGCAAGATGCGTTCGCGCACCGAGCGTCTGAAATATTTGAAGCCGTTTGCTCCACCTCCACCGCCTCCACCACCGGCGCCGCGAAGAGGACGCCAACCGAAGGCTGCGGCACAGGCAGCGGCGGCGGGCGCTCCGGGAGCACCACCGGCTAAGGCTGGCCCGAAGGGAAAGAAGGGGAAGGCTGCCACTGCCGGTCAAGGTCCGGGACCAGTGGCTGTAGCAGCGCCAGTGCCGGCAAAGCCTGACGCCAAGGCGAAGCTTGCGGCGAAGGCCGCTCCGCCGAAAGTTGCCGAAAAGGCGAAGGCTCCGGCTAAACCTGCGAAGCCAACGAAGGCCGCTGCGAAGCCGGCCGCAAAACCTGCAAAAGCAGCGAAGAAGAGCAAGAAGAAATAACCTTCGCACCGGGTTCATTCTGGCCTTTTACAATCTGTTGGCCGTGTGTCCCGCAGGTCCACGTCCCTCTCCCGTAGGAGCACGTCATGAAACTCAACAAGCTCACGCCCAACCTCGTCGTCAGAGACGTCACCGCTAGCATGAAGTTTTACGAAACGGTGCTCGGCCTTCAACCGGCAATCAAAGTTCCGGACGAACCGCCCTACATTTTCGGCTCTGTCACAAATGGCAGCGTAGAGATTTTCTTCAATGACCAGAAGATGGTCGCGGAAGATTATCCTCCGCTAGGAGCCAAGCCGATCGGCGGCAGCCTCACACAGTTCATTGAGGTCGAAGGGATTCAGGAAGTGATGGCAGCCGTCCAAAAAGCCGGAGCAAAAATCGTGATGCCGATCAAAGATCAGTTTTACGGCATGCGAGAGTTCGCCTTTGAAGATCCCGAAGGCTGGATCATCACCATCGCTGAAAAAATAAAGTAGCCAGGGGCTCCCTCCGTAGTCTCGACCTTATTCCAGAGACAGGGGTGGGGATTTGCTTTCGACCTTTTCCTAGGAATTGTGAAATGCTTTTCTGCCGATAAGGATGACTCTCAGGCAACTGATTTCCGGGGTCGGTATAAGAGCTCACAAAATCGCCTCCGTATCCCAGCTAATCACACCATAAAACCTGAGGCTTGCCACCAAAAAAAAAAAGCACAGAGGCCGTCGGAGCGGTCGACCCTCTGTGCTCTTCTGTCAGCTCGTTGAACGAGTTGTTATGTCTCGGCGAAAAGCATCGCCGCTTGCGTTACCGGTCTTACTTTACGGTGATCTTGTTCGTTGTCGGATCAAGCGTTCCCTGCACGCGAACGCGCTTTCCGTCGAACTTCTTCACTTCATCCTGATGATCGATGTCGTACGTCTTGCCGGAATCATCCTTCAGTACATATTTGTCGCCCTGCTTCGTCACTGTTCCGGAGAAAGTCTGAGTTCCACTCGCTGCACCCGCAGCATCGCTGGTGGCCGATCCGTTTGCGCCACTCGCCGCTGATGATCCAGACGGGCTCGACTGCGTGGTTCCGGATTCCGGAGTGCGGTTGGCCGGTGTTCCTGCGTCAGGACTCTGGTTCGCGTTCGGCATCTGCGAATTCGGCGAAGTCGTGTCCGGCGTCTGCGACTGGGATCCGGATTGTGATCCAGACTGAGAAGCCGAAGGCGTGCGGTCGGTACTATCGGGCATCGAAGGCGACTGGCTCGGCGCGGTGGAAGGTGTCTGCTGCGATGGCGTTGTGTCCGGCGACGAGGACGGCTGCTGCGCTTGGCTGTCCGGCGTCGTTGACGGGGTTGTGCTCTGTGCGTAGAGCGCGCTACCCCAGGAGATCATTCCAAGTGCGATCGCCAGGGTGGCGAGAAACGATAGCGTCTGAATCTTTTTCACAAATCCTCCAGGAGCCCTGCGGCTCTCCGCGAGAACCTTGCAAGCACGGTGCCAAGAATTCGCCGTCAGCGCCACTTCGATCGTGGTCACATTGAAAGCGAAAGAGTTACGGGGGCTCGTAAATAGAACCAATGCGCGGAGTCAGGAAAGATTTGTCCAACACTACCCGGAATGCGGTAGCCCAGAAGCATCCACAAAGGCACGCGACTACTGCTTCACGAGCATCCTGTCGAGCATTTCCTGCAGGCAGTGAGAAAACTCTTCCGTAAAAGCGCAGACGGGTCACGGGGTGCAAGAGGAGCCGGACGATCAAAGAGAATGCTTCTGAGAAAAAAGCTGCGAGCGAAATCGCAGCTCTGATCGGTTTGGAGGGGTTTTAATCCGCACGGAACGTATGCGTCTGCGGAAAGAACGTGGTCTCCGCCACAGTCCGCGCAAAAAAGGAAAGAGCCGCGAACGACCTTGCGGCTCTTTCCAAGGTTGAGCTTGACTGCTGTTGAAGGGTTAGTGCCGACCGCCGCCGTGTCCGCCATGGCCACCGCCGCCATGCCTTCCACCACCACCGCCGCCGCGACCTCCGCGACCGCGACCTCTTCCGCCGCCACCGGGGCGTCCACCACGACCTCCGCGATCTCCCCCACGGTCGCCTCCGCGGCCACGATCTCCGCCCGGCGCGCGGTCGCCGGCTTGCGGAGGAGCCCCACCCTCGCGATTGAAGTTCGGCTCATCCGGCTCATCCGGAAAATCACCGCCGCCTTCAATCACCAGCGTGCCACCCGGAGCCGTTTCACTCTCGGGCGCCGGAGCCGGGGCACCACCTTCCGCCGGTGCTCCGCCTTGCGCCGCCATCTTCGCGCGCTGCTCTTTCAGAATTGCCTTGCGCGAGAGCCGGATGCGGTTACCTTCGACGGCCAAGACCTTTACCAGCACCTGGTCGCCTTCCTTCAACTCGTCGCGGACATCGGCAATCCGATGCTCCGCCACTTCGCTGATGTGCAGCAGACCTTCCGTTCCGGGAATGATCTCGACGAACGCTCCGAAATCGGCCAGCCGTGTGACTTTGCCGAGATAGGTTTTCCCGACCTCTGCCGTCGCCGTGATGTCTCCGATGATCTGCAGCGCTTTTTGTGCCGATGCCTGATCGCTCGACGCCACTTTGACCAGCCCGGAATCTTCGACATCGATCTTCACTCCGGTCTGCTCTACGATCGACCGGATCATCTTCCCGCCCGGACCAATCAGGTCGCGAATCTTGTCCGTCGGGATCTGCACCGTGTAGAAGCGTGGCGCGTAATCGGAAATCTTCGCGCGATGCTCCGAAATGATCTCCTCCATCTTTCCGAGGATATGCATCCGTCCACGCTGTGCCTGGGCCATGGCCTCGCGCATGATGCTCGCCGTGATCCCCGCCACCTTAATATCCATTTGGAGGGCCGTGATGCCTTCGCGGGTGCCGGCGACCTTGAAGTCCATGTCGCCGTAGTGATCTTCCGCGCCCGCGATGTCGGTCAGAATGGCATAGTCATCGCCTTCCTTTACCAGTCCCATCGCGACTCCGGCCACAGGAGCCTTCAACGGAACCCCGGCATCCATCAGCGAAAGCGACGCTCCACAGACGGTCGCCATTGAAGAGGATCCGTTCGACTCCAGAATGTCTGACACCACGCGCATCGCGTAGGGCCACTTTTCTTCCGTGGGCAGCACCGCCGAAATCGAACGTTCCGCCAGCGCCCCGTGACCAATCTCCCGACGGCCGGCCCCGCGGAGAAACGCAACCTCTCCAACACTAAACGGAGGAAAGTTATAGTGAAGCATGAAGCGCTTCTTGGCCTCGCCTTCAAAGCCTTCCATCCGCTGCATGTCGTCGCTGGTGCCGAGAGTAGTTGTGACCAGCGCTTGCGTCTCTCCCCGTGTGAAGATCGCGCTGCCGTGCGTGCGTGGCAAAACGCCAGCTTCAATCCAGATCGGGCGCACCTCATCAAAGGCCCGTGCATCCGGACGCCGCTTCTGTTTCGTCACCTGCTCCCGGAAAATGCGCTCGCGCAGCGTCTCGTAATAGTGACGAAGCTTTTGCTGAGCCTCTTCGTCGTCTTCTGGAATTTCCGCCTTCAGGCGCGCCTTGATGGCATCGACCAACCCGTAGCTTTCCAGCTTCGGATGCTTCTTCGTATCGAGCGCATCGGTCAGCTCGGCGCCGATCTTGCTCTTTAACTGGTCGTAGTACGCCTGATCAAACTGCGGAGGGTCCACCTTTCTCTTCGGCTTCCCTGCCTTGTCGCGCAGCTCGTTGATTACCGCACAAATTTTCTTGATCTCGGTATGCCCAAACTCGATCGCGTCGACGACCGTCTCTTCCTTCACTTCCTTCGCGCCCGACTCGATCATCACGATCCCTTCGGCGGTGCCGACGACCATGATGTTCAGCAGGCTTTCGCGCATCTCGTTGTACGTCGGATTCACGATGAATTGTCCATTGATCAGCCCAACGCGAACCGCGCCAATCGGTCCGAGGAACGGGATGTCCGACACATGCAGCGCCGCTGAAGCTCCGTTGATGCCGCAAACGTCCGGATCATTTTCGCTGTCGGCCGATAGTACGAATGCGATCACCTGCGTCTCGTTTTTAAATCCTTCCGCGAACATCGGCCGGATCGGCCGGTCAATTTGCCGGCTGGTGAGGACTTCCTTCTCACTCATGCGCCCTTCGCGCTTGATGAAGCCTCCGGGGAACCGTCCTCCGGCGTAGGTGTACTCTCGGTAATCCACGGTGAGCGGGAAAAAATCGATGCCCTCGCGGGGCTCGGGATTTGCGGTAGCGGTGGCGAGAACAACGTTGTCGCCCAGGCGAACAACAACCGCTCCGTGGGCCTGTTTGGCCAATTTGCCGGTTTCAAACGACATCGTTTTTCCGCCGGCGAGCGTAACAGTAACTGTACTTGGTTCTGGTTTCATTGAATGTCCTTCGGAGTGCAATCAGCAGGAAGTGTTAAGTGAGAGAAATGAAAGAAAAGATGGGTGCCCCATTTCTGGCCGATTGCACCGGAGATGGGATTTTTTGTTGCCGACAAGTTCGAGCGTGATTTGCCTACCCATCGCGACTCTCGAACGATCAAGACCGATGTCGCCAATGACGACACCTGACTTGACGTCAAGCCCTGGTTGGGATCGCTTGCGCTCAGAAAACGCACGTGTGGAGAGTCCTCAATGCTGCCCGTTTCACCAGAAACGGATTCTCAGAAATGCCCGGACGACTCCACCTGAATGGATGTGAGATACCACCACTTCACTGGGTGGCCCATCCTAAGATCGCGCTTGCGATTCCAGCATGGGATTTTCCGGGACGACGACGCCTCTACTTGCGGATGCCGAGCTTGCCGATCACGGTCTTGTAACGCTCGGTGTCGTATTTCTTCAGATAGTCCAGCAAACTGCGGCGCTTGCTGACCAGCATGAGAAGCCCGCGGCGCGAGCCGTGGTCTTTCTTGTGCGTCTTGAAGTGCTCCGTCAATTGCCCAATCCGCTCGCTCAACAGCGCGATCTGTACTTCCGGACTTCCCGTGTCGCTCTGATGCGTGCCGTACTGGTCAATGAGGGATTTCTTTTGCTCTCTGGCTAACACTAAACTGGTGCACTCCTGTCTTTAATCGATTGTCCTTGTGACGCTTAGAGAATATCATGCCACGTCGTGGACGGTAAAGTTGAGCCGTTCGCGCGGCCTTTACGTAGGATCCGAAATCCCCAGCCAGACAAAAACCCCAGAAATGGTCGGGCTAGGTAGTTCCTGCCAATGCAGCGCAGCTCTACCCTGCTGACTTTCATCCACCCACGCCGTCTAACCACGAAGTCGCTTGTGCTAGCATGACGCTCCCATGAACTCCTGGATGCAGGACGTTCGTTTCGCCCTCCGGTCTTTCACCAAGAACCGCTGGTTCACCCTCGCAGCCGTATTATCGCTGGCCATCGGCATTGGAGCGAACACTTCCATATTCAGCGTCGCGAATGCACTTTTGTTCCGTCCCCTGCCGTATGACAATCCCGACCGGCTGGTGATCCTGTGGAATCGTTCACCCGGCCTCGGCATCACCCAGGATTGGTTCTCTACTGCTCAATATTTCGACATCAAGGCCGCTCATCATGGTTTCGAGCAGATTGCGATTGCAATTGGCGGAAATTACAACTGGACCGGGCAAGGCGACCCCGAGCGAGTCGGCGCCGTCCGCGTCTCCTCCAATCTTCTTTCGATGCTCGGCGCCCACCCCGCATTGGGCCGTCTACTCACGCCCGACGAAGACTTACCAGGACATCCGGCGACCGCCGTCCTCACCGACGGCATGTGGTCGCGGCGCTTCGGACGCGATCCCCGCGCGGTCGGGACATCGATCGCCATCAACGGACAAGCCTACGAAATTGTCGGCGTCCTTCCCCAGCGTTTTTCTTTGCCGCAGGAAGTCGTGCCCCTGCTCGATGGCACGCAGCAGGCGGATCTATTCCTGCCGCTACCCCTCGCCCCCGCCGCAGCCTCGCAAGTCCGCATTCACGAAGATTACAACCTGGTCGGAAAACTGAAACCGGGCGTGACGTTGCAGCAAGCGCAGGCCGAGATGGACACCATCACCGCCCGCCTCCGCCGCGAATTCCCCGCGAACTATCCTCCCAACGGCGGCCTGACCTTTAGCATCGTGCCGCTCCTGGAACAAGTCGTCGGCAACGTGCGCCGTTCCCTATGGGTACTGCTCGGAGCGGTAAGCTTCGTGCTGCTGATCGCCTGCGCCAATGTCGCAAATCTTATGTTGTCGCGAGCCGTGGCTCGTCAGCAGGAAATTGCCGTGCGCACCGCTCTCGGCGCAACCCGCTGGCACATCATCCGCCAACTCCTGACCGAGAGTGTGCTGATCTCCCTCTGCGGAGGAGCACTTGGCATTCTCATCTGTCTTATCAGCGTCCGCTGGATGCATATTCTCGGCACAAAGAGCATCCCACGCCTTCAGGACGTCGGTATCGATGCACGCGTGCTTCTGTTTACGCTGGCGCTCTCAGTTTTATCTGGAATTCTTTTCGGCATGGTTCCTGCCCTACGCGTCTCCCTCCTCGATCTGAACTCCGCTTTGAAAGATGCGAGCCGTGGGTCAGCGGGCACAAGCTCTGTTTGGGGACATGGTAATAATCTTCGCCGGCTTCTCGTTGTTTCAGAACTGGCGCTCTCGGTCGTGCTGCTAATCGGTGCAGGCCTTCTGTTTCGGAGTTTCGCTCGCTTGCAAAATGTTTCTCCCGGATTCAATCCCAGCGGCGTGCTCACCTTCGACCTGACGATGACCGGCCAGCGCTACGGCGATAAACAATCCATCCTGAATACCTACCGCCAACTCTGGGAAAAACTTGAGCGCACTCCCGGAGCCATCGCTGCCGGCGCAGTCACCTCACTCCCATTAAGTGAATCGTTCGCGTGGACGCCCATCACCGTGGAAGGCAGAATTCCCCTCCCCGGCGAGAAGTTTCTGAATGCCGATGAACGCCTTGTCAGTGGCCACTACTTCGAAGCCATGCAGATCCCGCTCCGCCGCGGACGGCTCTTCAACGAGCAAGACGACCTCGCGAAACCAATCGTCGTCATCGTCGACGAATACATGGCTGACCAACTCTGGCCCGGGCAAGACCCCATCGGCAAACGCATTCACATCGTCGAATTGCCGTCGAAAGATCCCTGGCAAACCGTCGTAGGCGTCGTCGGGCGCGTCAAACAGGACTCGCTCGATTCCAATCCCCGCATTGCGTTCTACGTCGCACACACGCAATTTCCCACCCGT
>JASLEQ010000397.1 GCA_030151135.1 Candidatus Sulfotelmatobacter sp.
GGAGACGCGTCCGGGCATTATCTTGTAGAAGGGAACGGGTGTCAACTCTTGGAGCAAAAAATCTGGTGCTGCTGCTAGAATGCGTGGCGTGAAACGACGAACACTGATCAAGGCAATTCCTGCGGCGGCAATTCTTCCGGCTTCACTCTGGGCGGCTTCTCGAGTGGGCGCATCTTCCGATCAAGACTCTAGCGGGGTGTTTGAGCTGCGCGTCTATCACGCGGCTGAGGGAAAGCTGGGGGAACTCGAGGCCCGGTTCCGGGATTACACAGTCAAAATCTTCGAGCGGCACGGGATGAAGAGCGTGGCTTATTGGACTCCGATGGATGAGCCCGACAAGAGCAACACGTTGATCTACATTCTGCAGCATCCGAGCCGGGAGGCCGCGGCGGCCAACTGGAAGGCGTTCCAGGACGATGAGGAATGGAAGAGTGTGAAGGAGAAATCCGAGGCGAATGGGAAGTTGGTAGAGAAGGTGGATTCAACTTACATGATGATGACGGACTTCTCTCCGAGACTGCGGTAGAGCGAACACCTCAGCGGCCATCGTCTTGAGCGATGGCGGGCCATTTTAATCCTAGGATGAACGACCCCGCTGTTGTGTAGAATGTGGAAGCATTATTCCCTCAGTGTTGGTTCTGCGGTGACTCCAAGATCAAGTTTGTGCATTGTGCGCCGGGAAGTGCGTGGCGTGTGAAAAGTTTTTCGCACGACGCGTAACGCGACTCCCGGCACGGCGGTTATCTAACTTAGGTATGGGAATGGCATTCTCAGAGTGAGATAGCCGCAGGAAAGCGCAAAACAGTCGCTGAACTCTGAATCTTTTTGAAACTTGGTTAAATCAATATTCCAATCGCTGGGGACATTCGGCGGCTCCCAGATAGTCAAAACGCAAACAACCAAGAGCTGTTCTGTTTTACAGGAGAAGGTATGGCGAAGCGGATGATCCTGATGTTGGTGATCATGGTAGCCCTGGTTGGGGGCTTGGGGTTCATCAAGTACAAGCAGGTGGAAGCGGCGATTGCGGCGGGGGCGAATTTCCAGATGCCACCGACGGCAGTGACGACCGTAGTGGCGCAGAAGGATACGTGGCCCTCGACGATGGGTGTGATCGGGACGGCGGCGGCAATCCAAGGCGTGACAGTGAGCGCGGACCTGCCGGGGACGATCGACAAGATTCATTTCGAGTCTGGCCAGTGGATCAAGGAAGGGCAGATCCTGGTGGAACTGGATACGCGCCAGGAACGGGCGCAGCTTGCGAGCCTTGAGGCACAGCGGGACCTGGCCGGTATCAATTATGGACGCGCGCAGGAGCTGGTGAAAGAAGGGGTCATCGCGAAGCAGGAGTATGACAACGCGGCGGCGCAACAGAAGGCGACCGAGGCGCAGGTGGGCGACATCAAGGCGGCGATTGCGCGGAAGACGATCCGCGCGCCGTTCTCGGGTGTGCTTGGAATCCGGCAGGTGAGCTTGGGCCAGTACCTGGCGGCAGGGCAGGCGATTGTCTCGTTGCAGACGCTGAGTCCGATATATGTGAATTTTGGGGTACCGCAGCAGGATTCCGGGAAGGTGATTGCGGGACACGTTGTGCGCGTGTCGAGCTCAGATGTGCCGGGGATGAATTTCACGGGCCGCATTATCGCGCTGGATTCCGTGATCAACGAGCAGACGCGAAACATCCAGGTGCAGGCAGTTGTAACCAACAAGGACAACCGGCTGCGTCCGGGGATGTTTGTGCAAGTGGAGTTGCCGTTGGGGAGTCCGAAGCAGGTGATTGCGCTACCGGCGTCGGCGATCAACTACGCGCCGTATGGCGACTCGGTGTACGTCATTGCCAACATGACGGATCCGAAAGGACGCCCCTATAAAGGAGTGCGCCAGCAGGTGGTGAAGATCGAAGGATCGCGTGGAGACCAGGTGGGGGTTGTGTCGGGATTGAATGCGGGCGATGAAGTTGTAAGCTCGGGCGTATTCAAGCTGCGAAATGGAGCTCCCGTGCAAGTGAATAACTCGGTAAAACCGAGCAACAGCATCAATCCGAATCCGCAGGACAGCTAACAACAGCCGAATTCCCACGCCTCGCAAAGGCGGCGAGACGTGGGGCATCCCAATTTCCATGGTCAGCAGCATCGTCGGTGAGGAGCGGGCATGAAGTTTACTGACATCTTTGTAAAGAGACCGGTGCTGGCGATGGTGGTAAACCTCGTCATACTGATTGCTGGTCTGCAGGCGATTCGGTCGCTCAGCGTGCGGCAGTATCCGCGCAGCGATATCGCGGTGGTGCAGATCACGACCGTGTACGTGGGCGCGAATGCGGACCTGGTGCGCGGATTCGTCACGACTCCGATTGAGCGGGTGGTGGCCAGTGCCGACGGCATCGACTACATGGAGTCGACCAGCGCGCAGGGACTGAGCACGATCCAGGTCCATCTGAAGATCAATTACGACACGACGGCTGCGCTGACGCAGATCCAGGCGAAGGTAGAGCAGGTGCGGAACGATCTGCCGCCGGATGCGCAGATTCCGGTCATTGACCTGCAAACCGCGGACAACCAGTTTGCGGCAATGTATCTCGGGTTTTCCTCGAAGGACCTCGACCAGAACCAGATTACGGATTATCTGACCCGGGTGGTGCAGCCGAAGCTGAGCGCGATCAGCGGCGTACAGCGGGCTGACATTCTGGGAAACCGGACGTTCGCGATGCGGCTCTGGCTTAAACCGCAGGAGATGGCAGCGCGCGGCGTTTCGCCGTCGGACGTGCATGACGCGCTATCGAAAAACAATTATTTGTCGGCGCTGGGAAGCACCAAGGGTTCGATGGTATCGGTGAACCTGATCGCGAACACCGATCTGCGCACGCCGGAAGAGTTCCGGCAGATGGTGATCAAGGAGTCGAATGGCACGGTTGTTCGGCTGGGCGAGGTCGCCGATGTTGAGCTCGGGGCCGAGAACTACGACCAGGATGTGCGGTTCAACGGCGAAACGGCGACGTTCATGGGCATCTGGGTACTGCCGACGGCGAACTCGCTGGACGTGATCAAGGCGGTACGGGCGCAGCTGCCGGCGATCGAGGCTCAGCTTCCGACGGGGATGAAAGTAGGCGTCCCTTACGATTCGACCGAATACATCCAGGACGCAATTAACGAAGTGTTGCACACGCTGACCGAGACGCTGGTGATCGTGATTGTGGTCATCTTCCTGTTCCTGGGATCGTTCCGTTCGGTGCTGATTCCTGTCGTGGCGATTCCAATTTCGCTGATTGGCGCGGTGTTCTTGATGCTCGCGGCCGGATTCACGATCAACCTGCTGACACTACTGGCGATCGTGTTATCGGTCGGACTCGTGGTGGACGACGCAATCGTGATGGTGGAGAACGTCGAGCGTCATTTGGAGATGGGGAAGACGCCTTACCAGGCGGCGAAAGATGCGGCGCGGGAATTGGTCGGACCGATTATCGCGATGACGATCACGCTGGCTGCGGTGTACGCGCCGATCGGAATTCAGGGAGGATTGACCGGGGCATTGTTCCGCGAGTTTGCGTTCACACTGGCGGGAGCGGTGGTGGTTTCAGGCATCGTGGCGCTGACGCTCTCACCGATGATGGGCTCGAAGCTGCTGCGGCAGGGCGCGTCGGACAAGGGATTCTCGGGCATCATCAATCGCGGTTTTGAGAAGGTGCGAAGTCTGTACGGGAGGATGCTGGCAGGAACGTTGCAGTACCGTCCGGTGGTGCTGACGATATGGGCGATCGTCGCGGTGCTGATGGTCCCCTTCTACATGTTCTCGATGAGAGAACTTGCTCCGGCAGAGGATCAGGGGGTGGTGTTTGGTGTGATTCAGGCTGCGCCGAACGCGACGATCGATCAGACAAACCTCTTTACGCAAGAGGTGTATGACGTGTACCACTCGATGCCGGAGAGTGAGAGCACGTTCCAGATTACGCAGCCGAATGGCGGGTTTGGCGGGATGGTGACGAAGCCTTGGAGCCAGCGCTCGAAGACGACGCAGCAGTTGCTGATGGAATCGAGCGCGCAGCTTTCGAAGATAGCTGGAATCCGAGTGATTCCGCTGACTCCTCCGCCGTTACCCGGTGGCGGAAACTTCCCCGTGGATTTCGTAATTGCGTCGGCGGCGGAGCCGCAACAGGTCAGCCAGCTGGCCGAGCAAATCGTGAAGAAAGCGATGGCCAGCGGGATATTCATCTTTGCGGACACGGACGTGAAGTTCGATCAACCCCAGACCGAGGTGGTATTTGACCGCGACAAGTTGCGTTCGCAGGGCGTGGATCTGAGCCAGGCGGGACAGGATTTGTCGACGATGCTAGGCGGAAATTATGTGAACCGGTTCAGCATCCAGGGCCGCAGCTACAAGGTGATTCCACAGGTAAAGCGAATGGACCGCCTGACGCCGGAGCAGCTTTCACAGATCTATGTGAAAGGATCTGCGGACAAGCTTGTGCCGCTGTCAACTTTCGCGACGCTGAAGACCACGACGGAGCCGCGGTCGCTGAATAAATTCCAACAGCTAAACGCGGTGCGAATCCAAGGTGTGATTCCGCCTCCGGTTCCACTGGATCAGGCGCTGACATTCCTGGAGAACGAGGCGAAGCAGGTCCTGCCGCAGGGATTCACGGTGGATTACGCGGGGGAATCACGGCAGTTGCGGGTCGAAGGCAGCAAGTTCCTGGGAACGTTCCTGCTGTCGGCGATCCTTATTTACCTGGTGCTGGCGGCACAATTCGAGAGCTTCCGGGATCCTTTCATTATTCTGGCCGGTTCAGTACCGTTGGCGATTTCGGGTGCGCTGGTGTTCTCGTTCCTGGGATTCACTACGCTGAACATCTATAGCGAGGTCGGACTGATAACGCTGGTCGGATTGATCGCGAAGAACGGAATTCTGATCGTGGAGTTCGCCAATCATCTGCAGGAGACCGGGTTGAGCAAACTGCAGGCGATCATCGGCGCATCGACCACTCGATTGCGGCCGATTCTAATGACCACGGCTGCGACGATTTGCGGCCACTTCCCGCTGGTGCTCGCGAAAGGGCCGGGCGCCGGAGCGAGAAACAGCATCGGAATTATGCTGGTCAGCGGTATGTTTATCGGGACGTTATTCACGTTGTTCGTGGTGCCGTCGATTTACATGCTGGTGGCGAAGACGCACAAGGCGATGGTAGAGGACCAGGAAACGATTAACGTCCACGATCCCGAAGAAGTTGTGGCGTAGGTCAGTCGCACTTAAAAGAAAGAAGCCCCATCCGAGGATGGGGCTTCTTTCTTTGTAGTGGCGGGCGGACGCCTCCGCAACTACAAAAGACTAGTGAGTGAAAGAGATGTTGAGACCGGTGGTGAAGATCAAGTCGTTCTTTTTTGCGTCGACGGGAGGATTCGTAACGTAAATCTCGCCGAACTGATTTTGCCAGCCAAGCCACTTGTTCAACTTCGTTACGGTGCCGGCGCTAAAGGTGAAGCGATACTGTCCGGTCTGTTGCAGGTCGGGGAAGAATCCAGCCAATTCGGTGATGGCCGTGCTTTTTCCGATTTTCTGATCCCACTCTTCGCCGAGTGTCAGCGCTACGAATCTGTTCGTCACCCCATAAGAGGCGTAGATCGGGGGTGGGCCGAGAGCGACGACGGCTCCATTGGAATATGTCTCGTGGGTGTAGTTCAGGCCACCGAGGAAATCGAGTACGGTGCGATCATTCTTGATGGCATGGAACCCGAGACCACCGCTATAGACCTGGCGAAGATCAAGGAACTGTAACGCGTTGGCCATGAAGTCGCCTTCACCGAAAGCAAAAAGCCGGGTATTCAAATCGCGATCATAGCGAAAGCCGCCCTGGTTCAAATTGGCAACGGTGCTAGGGGTGGCGAGGGCGTTGCTGGTATCGATCGAACTGGCGTAGAGGGTAATTTTGTCGTGCTCGGTGGGATGGACGGCGTTGAAAGCGAGCGCGAGGTTTTCGGTCTCACTATTGCCGCGTGCTACAGAGAATCCGACGTTGATACCGCCCTGCCATCCATGCATCAGGCCGGGATGAAGGGTCTTCTCGTAGGTGGTCTGCTCGGCATCGTTCCGCATGTTGGTGATGTCGGCGGTAGAGGCTTCAACGGGGCCGGACTTGGTGGCCACGTCGATCTTACCGTCGGTAGTGGTGACGGGGCCGACTGCGGTTTTGTTTCCTTTCAATTCGACGTGGAGTTCCGCGTCGGTTTTAATGGAGTCGATCGCATCGAGTTTGATTTCGACGTCCCCGGCGGATTCGGTGTGAATGACAACGGTCTTGCCGTCAGATTTGACGACGGTTCCGGTGATGCGGTCGCCGTTCTTGAGAGTGACCTGATCCGCGAAGAGAGCGGACGAAAATGCGAAAAGCGTGGTTAGTGCCAATACCTGAAACGTGCGTAGCACGGCCTAGCCTCCAAAAGTGCAGAAGAATGAATATCTAATCAGGGACCCCAGTAGCAAATGAACCAAAGGTAAACGAAGACAGACAGGCGCAAATCTGCTGCAAGCACGGTCGACGAGGAGTCGGTTAGCTCTTGGTTTCGGTTTTCTTCTGGTCGGAAGTAGCCGGAGCTGCGGGTTGATCTTTCATGCCGTCTTTCAGGGCACGAATCCCCTCGCCCAGACCCTTGCCGAGCTCAGGCAGTTTCTTGGGACCGAAGACCAGCAAGGCAATAAAGAAGATGACCAGCAGGTGCATCGGTTGGAATAGACCTTCAAACATCGGAGCCTCCGAGGGTTACAAACAAATTAAATGATACGCTATTTGCCGGTCACAGGGAAGCTTTGGGCACCCAGTGCCGGGCCGATAGCAACCGGTACCGTTGTACCGGACAAGCGGCGAGGGTTCGGTGCGAGGTGCCACGGTCGGCAGTGATTTTGATCACAGCGGAACGGCAAACCACAACCCACTCCTAGTGTACCGTCATTCCCTGCAAGTTACTACGGTGACCTTACCGGCTGGAAGAGCGGCGGGCTATTGTTCGAAGGGGGCTTTTGGAAGGGCGATTGTGTCGCTATCCGTCTGAAAGCCACAACCAGCAAGCTAATCCCGATGTTTGGAGTTCCGGTGAGAGCCAAGGCCTCGCTCGTCTTCTTATTGTGTTCCTTTCTGGTTGCGGCTGCGTCCGCGCAATCCTTCGACAAAGCTGGAGTGACCACGAGCGAACTGGCTGGTTGGCTCGCAGGAGGAGTTCCCAGCCCGCGCCTGGCCAAGGTGGTGAAGGAACGTGGTTTGGCGACACTTCCGACGCACCATGAACTGCGGCAATTGGAAACAGCTGGGGCTGGGCCAGAGCTGATGAAGGTGGTGAGTTCGGGAGATGCACTTTCGGCTCGGATCGGGGCCGGAATTCCTGATCAA
>JASLEQ010000433.1 GCA_030151135.1 Candidatus Sulfotelmatobacter sp.
ATACTGCTCTGAGCCCCCGACCTGGGAGACCCGTGAATCCAATCCGATTTATAACGATCCGGTGTTACAGGTAAGCCGCCAGAAATGGGGCGGTCCTACTGTTGTCGTTTCTTGCGACCGTAGTCGGTTTGCCGGCGGCGACAATGCGTCCACCTTCGTCGCCGGCTCCGGGGCCGATGTCTATAACCCAATCGCTCGCGGCGATGATTTGCATGTCGTGTTCAACCACAATGACTGTATTGCCGGCTTCGACCAGGCTTTGCAGTTGACGTTGTAGGCGATCAACATCAGATGGATGGAGGCCCGTCGTGGGCTCGTCGAGGACATAGAGTGTATCGCCGCGGTGAGCGCGTTGGAGCTCGGTGGCGAGCTTGACGCGCTGGGCCTCGCCGCCGGAAAGCTCCGTCGCCGGTTGGCCGAGGCGCAAATAACCTAGCCCCACCTCCTGTAGCACCTGAAGAGCGCGAGAGACCTGAGGATCTTCGGCGAAGAAGTCAGCAGCGGCATCGACCGTAAAGGCCAGCACATCGGCGATACTCTTATCCCGATAAAGAACTTCGAGGGTTTTGGTATTGAAGCGTGCGCCGCGGCAGGCAGGACATGGACTGTAAACGCTAGGTAGGAAGAGGAGCTCAACACACACGAATCCTTCTCCCGCGCAGGTTTCACATCGGCCCTTTGCCACGTTGAATGAAAAGCGGCCGGCATCGTATTTACGCGCGCGCGCAAGCTCTGTTGCAGCAAACAGCTTGCGGACGTGGTCGAACAAGCCAGTATAGGTCGCCATGTTAGAGCGTGGTGTGCGGCCGATGGGCTTCTGGTCGACCACGACGAGCCGGCGAACGTGTTCCATGCCGGAGACAATTTCACCGCCAGTCGTGTGGACGATCGTTTGTTTCAAATTATCGGATTCGTCTTCCGCATTCTCCACTTTCTGACCGAGGTGCTCGGCAACGAGCTCAACCAGCACCTGGCTGATAAGCGTCGATTTGCCGGAACCGGAAACGCCAGTGACGGACGTAAAAACACCTAATGGAATCTCCGTATTCAGCGATTTAAGGTTGTTGCGTGTGATGCCGCTGAGTTTTAGCCATGCTCTGGGCTCGCGCCGCTCCGCGTATGTGGGCCTGGTCGAAGGAAACAGATAACGGCGGGTCTGGGATGCCCCGACGTTCTTCAAGCCGGCGGGCGGGCCAGAATACAACACTTCGCCACCGTTGACGCCGGCGCCGGGCCCTACGTCGACGATCCAGTCGGCGCGGCGGATCACATCCAATTCATGCTCGACGACGAAGAGGGAGTTGCCAGACTCTTTTAGAGAGTCGAGCGCATCGAGAAGAGCTTTGGTGTCTGCCGGATGGAGGCCGGCGGATGGTTCATCGAGAACATAGACGACTCCGAAGAGATTGGAGTGAAGCTGGGTCGCTAGGCGGAGGCGCTGGAGCTCTCCAGGAGACAGTGTTGGTGTGCTGCGCTCCAACGACAGGTAGCCAAGACCGAGGTTAAGCATCACCGCGATACGCGCGGTAATGTCGGACGTGATGCGTTTGGTGACTTCTATTTTTTCTGGATTCGCAGAGTGCGCATTGCCTCCCGTTGCGACAAAGGGCGCGAGCAACTCGCCAAGACGTTTCAAAGGCAGAGCAGCGATATCTGCGATGTCGTAGCCGGCGAACTTTACCGACAGCGATTCCGGACGAAGGCGCTTACCGTGACACACATCGCACTCGGTCGAAAGCATGAATTGTGCGACGCGTTTCTTCATCAGCGCACTATGCGTATTGGCGAATGTAGTTAGGACATGGCGTTTGGCGCCGGTGAAGGTGCCCATATAGCTGGGCTCCATCTTGCGCTTGAGGGCTTGGCGGGTTTCGGCAGGCGTGAAGCCTGCATACACGGGAACCTGCGGCTGATCTTCCGTGAAAAGGATCCAGTTGCGGTCTTTCTTCGGAAGATCGCGCCATGGAATATCGACGTTATAGCCGAGCGAGACGAGGATATCGCGCTGGTTCTGTCCTCCCCACGCCGTGGGCCACGCCGCGATGGCGCGCTCGCGGATCGTAAGCGAAGGGTCGGGAACCATGGATTGCTCTGTGACTTCGTAGACCCGGCCAAGGCCGTGGCACTTGGGGCAGGCTCCTTCTGCGGTGTTCGCCGAGAAGGACTCGGCATACAGCAGAGACTGATCGCGAGGATAATCGCCCGCACGGGAGTAAAGCATGCGGAGCAGGTTTGAGAGGGTTGTGACAGAACCGACCGACGAGCGGGTCGTGGGAGCGCCGCGCTGCTGCTGCAATGCGACAGCGGGCGGCAGGCCGTTAATAGAGTCGACTGCGGGAACGGTGAGCTGATGAAATAACCGGCGCGCATAGGGCGAAACGGACTCAAGATAACGGCGCTGGGCTTCCGCATACAGAGTGCCGAAGGCGAGCGAAGATTTGCCCGAGCCGGACACGCCCGTGAAGACCACCAGCGCGTCGCGGGGAATGTCGACATCTACGTCGCGCAGGTTGTGCTCGCGTGCGCCGCGGACGCGAACGATACCATCGTTTTCTGGTGGGTGTATCACGCAGTAAATACCGGGACTTTTGATGCCGGGTTTATGGCAGGGTTTGGTCGCTCTGGATAAGAAGAGCACAGTTTCCGCAATTGTAGACGACCAACCGGCATCGCCGCCGCTCCTATCCGCATGTCACTTTGGAGAGGCGCTGCCGTTTGCCCTTTTCGCCACAGGCGCGACACTAACGTCAACGGGGCAGGTAAACGCCGGAGATCTTCGAAATGACCGTAATTGATCCCGCGGGAGTTGTGCCCAACGCGGCGATCATCATCTCCAGCGAAGGAAATTATTATACCAAGACACTCGTCACCCAAGGGCGAAGGCCGCGGCGTACTGCGGGCCGTGCCGTTCGGCATTTATCTGGTCCGAATAGAGAAACTTGGCTTAACGCCTGCCAGAGTAGTCGCCGATGTCCACTCTGCGATTCCAATTGAGCGCTGCGTACGTCTCGGGATCGCAGTTCAGACAACGGCAGTGCGGGTTAGAGCCGCAAGTACCTCAATCGATACAAATCTGCCCTCGTCCGTCAATCATGTCGGCGCGTCTGAGATTGGCCGGGAACTCGTGTGATTTCCGCCTCCAAAGATTCTGGATTATAAAAATGACGCCAGCGCAAGCGGCTTCGGTCATCCATCCTGCAAGGGCGGAACGCAGTCGGACGCGTTGCGCCTGAGGATTTCGTCCCGGACATTTGGGCTTCCGCTCAATCAAAACCTGCGGGGCTCCTGCCGTTCCGGAGCCGACGTCTCCGCGCGGAAAGATGGCATCACATATTGCATGAAGTCTCGAAAGCATGCGCAGACGCGTCCTTCGCCAGTGCCCGTTGCGTTGTTGTTGATAGACGTGCTGACTACGTTTCAGTTTCCAGATGGTGATGCGATTTTGAACAGTGCGCTTTCGATTCGAGATCCACTGCTGAGATTGAAGTCGCGTGCACGCGAGGCCAACATCCCCGTGTTGTATGTGAACGATAATTTCGGTGATTGGCGCAGTGAAAAAGAAGTTCTGATGGGTCGATGTCTGGAGGCGAAAGGTGCCGCGTTCGTACGTCCACTGTTACCGGACAGCGAAGATTACTTCGTGCTGAAGCCAATGCATTCCGCCTTCTACATGACCCCGTTAGAAGTGCTGTTACTGCATTTGCAAGTGGAAACCCTGATTTTGACCGGACTGACCTCCAACAGCTGTATCGCTGTTACCGCACATGATGCGAACATGCGTGGATTCGATATTTACATTCCTTCCGACTGCTCGTGTGCGCGGAATCCTCAAGAGCACATCCAGGCACTAAC
>JASLEQ010000450.1 GCA_030151135.1 Candidatus Sulfotelmatobacter sp.
AAAGTCAGATTCGACTCTGCCCGACATCGATGATCCATGGCGCTCCGAGATACTACCTCCCTAGTCGTTGAACCGAGGGTAGCCATCAAGAAAGGGAGCAGTGCTATTGTTTATACCGGTGGTAGACAAAGTGACGACAAGTCGAATTGCGGAAAGAAAAGAGCGTGACAAGCAGGCGCGGCGCGCACAGATTATCAGCGCGGCACGACGGATTGCGGAGCTGGAGGGCTGGTCGAACGTCACGGTTCGCCGGCTATCCGACGAAATTTCCTACAGCCAGCCTGTTTTGTATGCTCACTTCGGGAGCCGGGAAGGGATTCTCGCTGCGGTCGCTATCGAGGGATTCAGAGAACTGGGCGTGGCGCTGGAGAAGGCACGGAAACGGGTCAAGGGTGGAAGTGCGGTCGAGTCCGTCGCTGCCGCCTACCTTCAGTTTGCCGCGGCTTCGCCCGCCCTCTACGAAGTGATGTTTTCGCTCAACCTCAGTGTCCCATTCGGTCAGGCCGACACGCCCCCTGAGCTGCGGTTCGGCTTCGCCCAACTCTCGGAATTATTTCAAGGGCAGGGCCCAAGGACAGAGGTTGTAGCGGAATTGTTTTGGGCGAGCCTTCATGGCATTGCCGACCTCACAAGGACCAAGCGATTGCCACCCAGCCGCCAGAAGGAGCGCGTGAAGAAGCTCGTTGAGCTCTTCACGTTTCCTGGCTGATACGCACACGAAGCTTTCGGGGCACTGGAGCGAACTGCGTTCGGCGGATGCAATTGCCCAGGGCCCGAGCGATCAATTCGGAGCAACGCTTAGAGAAATCGGCTTCACCATGGCTTCGATTTTGGCAGCCATTTCCTCAGCCGGCATCCGGTCAGTTGTCTGATACCACCGGCGTGCAGCTCCGAAGATAGCCCATGCAGCTGTAGTTGCCAGCAATTCAGGATCGGTCCCGGGCGCCATTGCGTGATCAGCCGAACCTTTGCGAAACATCTCTTCGACAACAGGGATGATGGATCCTTCGGGAAGAGGCATCTTTGCCATGGCGAACCAGCCGCGAACTCTCTATGTTCTCCAGATCGGTTTGGGGTCTTCTCCACCAATGCGAAGAGTTTCAAGCATCCCGTGGGAGGGACTATAACGGCAAACCGGATCGATCGCATTCGTATCCCGAGTGAGTAAATAAGCTTGGCATCGGCATCCACCGAAATCGATTTCCTTGCGCGGGCAATTGAGGCACGTCTCCGGCATCCAGTCATCGCCGCGAAAGCGTTGGAACGCGCTCGATTTCAGCCAGATCCATTCCAGATCGTGGGCTCGCACGTTATCGAATTTCAGATTCGGAATGACCTCGGCCGCATGACAGGGCAACGCGTATCCTGCCGGGTTGATCAACATCATCTGGCGTCCCCACCCGCCAACACACGCCTTGGGGAAGCTGCCAAAGTAATCCGGAAATACACTCTCTACCTGTATTGTTCCCCGTAATCGATCCTTCGCCTTCGCCACAATTTCGAGGGAGTGGCGTACCTGCTCTTGAGTCGGCATCAATATCGCACGATTTTTTAGTGCCCACCCGTAGTACTGTACATGGGCAATTTCCAGCCGGTCCGGGCCCAAATCTTCCGACATCGCAATGAATTGTTCCAGCCGGTCAAGGTTCATGCGGTGCACCACCAGGTTCACCGTGAAGGCCAGGGGAAATTTCCGGATGACCGGAGCGAGCGCTCGTTTGATTGCATGGGCCTTGGTGCCGGCGATGTAATTTGCCGAGGCTTCATCCAGATCCTGGAAGCTCAATTGGAGATGCTCCAACCCCGCCTCCACCAGTTCAGCCAGACGCTCCTCGGTCAGACCGACTCCCGACGTAATCATGTTCACATATAGTCCGGCCATATGGGCCGAAGCGATCAGCGCCGACAGATCTTTGCGAACCAATGGCTCTCCACCGGTCAGGCTGAGTTGCAGCACACCCAACGCCGCTGCCTCACGAAACACGCGCTCCCAGTCGTCCGTCGTCAACTCTTCCGCGGCCTTGCGCATCTCGATTGGATTGGAGCAATACAGGCAATGCAAAGGACAACGATGCGTCAACTCGGCAATCAGCGAGAGCGGGTGCGGTGTCGCATTCGGCAGGGATGGCGTTGCACTCATGTTCTTTCCCTCACCACGCCTCGCGCCTTCAGGTCCTCCAGCAACGCAAGCACGTCACTGCTGATCTCCGCCTCCCGTGCGCCCTCGTACTCCACTAGCAGTTCGCGCACGATTTCGCTTACATTGTGGTTCCCGTCGACCCGGGCCAGCACATCGCGCGAGGTCTCATTCAGCTCCAGTGTTCCTTCGGGCATCAGCAAGACATTCTGCGCCGGATGCAACCGGCATCCGCGAGCCACTGTCGGAATCGAGTTCATGTCCATAGGCGTTGATATCGAAGATCAGTCACACTGCGGAACAAAACAGCCCGGTGGGGTATTCCCCGGAGACACATAGGCATAGTCAATGGCATCCAGTTGTGCCCAGAGGATAGCGCATTTCTGCTCCAGGGCTCCTATAACCTGCTCCTGCTGTGAACGCGACTCGGCGTGGGTGGACACGTAGTCCAGCGCGAATTCCGCGTCTTCCGGAGCCTGCGTGAGCCTTCCTTCGAAGTAAGCCAAACCTTCAACGATGTACGGATAATGCAGTTTCAACTTGTTGATCCGCAGGGCGATAAGATCGCGGGAAAAAAGCTCCGTCAGTGAAGACGCTACGGCCACCAGCAAAGGGCTGTCCCGCACCAGGGCGAGGTACGCATCGACGGCATAACGAACGCCGGGCAAGACGCCGACGCAAGGAATGACCTGCTCACGTGATAAGCCTGTCGCTTCCGCCAGGCGAATCCATTTTTCGATTCCGCCGTAGCCATCCCGATCTCCATCGTGATCCATGATCCGCTTCCGCCATGCGCGGCGAAAAGCTGGATCGTCGCTTTTCGACAGCAGCAGGGCATCTTTGATCGAGATCCGGCTTTGATAGTAGTAGCGATTTAGCGCCCAGGCCTGCATCTGGCCGCGGCTGAGTTGGCCCTCGTGCATCCGCAGATGAAACGGATGCCGGTGATGGTAGCGTGCGGCGCCAACCGCCACCAGCCGATCACGTAGTTCCCCCCGCGAAAGCATCTCCGATGCCGATGTCATTGTCTTAGTTCCCATCCGTCGTACCCAATCGTCCATCCAGCCTCGATGACCGCGTTGTAAGCAGCGCTCCGCGGGTCGAGAACCGGGTTGGTGTTATTCAGATGCACAAAGACCTTTTGCATCGCCGGCAAGTCAGACAGCAACGCCATGGTTCCATCTTTCCCGCTCATCGGCACGTGCCCAATCGCCTTTGCGGTCGGCAATCCGGAGTGAGTTTGCTTCAATTCTTCATTGCTCCAGAAGGTGCCGTCCACAAAAATAGTCCTACAGCGTGCATAAGCTGTCCGAAGCGCATCTGTTATAGCCGGCACCGCGGGTGTATACGCCAGGCACTCTCCATCAGCCTCGAGAAGCAATCCCAAGCCAGCGAGCCCTGGTTCTCCTGAACCGAATTCTCTGGCGTAAATGGGTAACTCCCCCGGCAAACCAAATGGCGTGCACACAATATCGCTGTTCCCAAGTGCAAACGGCACCCCTGCCCGGATTTCAATCCACGACAGCTGATCGGGCACCCGTTCGAGCATTCTGAAAAAGCTGTTGGCCTCAAGCACCCTACGCACCAGTGCCGTTGCGTACAGCGTCAGCGGTTGGAATTCACGCAGCAGGAGCAATCCGAGAATTTGATCGAGGTCAGCGCCGGTGAGCACGACTCCTCGAATGGAAGTGTTGCGGACGCCTTTTTCGGGACAAGGCCGAAGTTCCGGGTTGGCTTCGATCTGGAATCGGATATCTGGGGAGGCGTTCAGCAGAAATATGGCGTCCGGGAAATTCCACACCGCTGCCTGAAGTTGTAGACGCGGCGGCACCTTGTCAGGTTCCATGCGGCAGGAAACGCAGATGGTACACGCGCAGTTCCATTGCGGGAAGCCACCGCCCGCAGCCGTGCCCAGCAGTCGGAAATGTAACATCGGCTAGCTTTCCGCCGGGGTACAGCTGCTGAACTTGGGACCAACATCAATACCTTCG
>JASLEQ010000567.1 GCA_030151135.1 Candidatus Sulfotelmatobacter sp.
GGCTTGCCTCCACGATCGCTTTCAAAATTTCCTCGGGATTGTGAACTCCGCCCCCGGCATGCGGGACCGCAAACGTCTTCGCTTCTCCTGCAGCCGCGCGTTCTACTTCGCGTACCATCTGGCCAAGATTGAGTTCCGGGACCACGAACGCCTTCACGCGCGCGGCTAGGTCGGCAAGTTTCTTTTCGGGGAAGGGCCATGCGGTAATCAACCGCAACTTGCCAACCTTCAATCCGCGTTCGTGCGCCATATCGATCGCGCGCTGCGCAACCCGCGACGTGATTCCATACGAAACAACAATTACATCCGCGTCTTCCAGCCCATCTTCTTCCATCATGCAGATCCGGTCGGCCGCGGCGCGAATCTTGTTCTGCAAACGTTTCACCAGTTTGTCCTGCGTCTGCGGCGTCATGTTCGGATAGCCCCGCTCGTCGTGCGTCAGACCTGTCACATGGAACTTGTATCCCTCGCCCGCATGCGCCATCTCCGGCACCATATCGCCGTTCGTACCGTAAGGAAGATAATCTTCAACCGATTTATGTGTACGTTTGCGAGGTACGACTTCAATCTGATCCGCGGGAGGAATCACAACCTTTTCAGTCATGTGGCCCACAACCTCGTCCATCATGAACATCACTGGAACACGAAATTCTTCGGCAAGATTGAATGCCTTGATTGTCAGATCGAAGCATTCCTGCGGTGAGTTCGGACACAGCGCGATGATCTCGTAATCGCCATGCGATCCCCAACGCGCCTGCATCATGTCGGCTTGCGCGGGAAGCGTCGGCAACCCTGTCGATGGCCCGCCGCGCTGCACGTCCACGAACACGCATGGCGTTTCAGTCATCGCCGCGTACCCGATGTGTTCCATCATCAGGGAAAAGCCTGGCCCCGAGGTTACGGTGAACGCCTTCGCTCCGCCCCATACCGCGCCTTGCAACGTGATCGATGCCGCCAACTCATCTTCCATTTGAATGAAGCTTCCACCCACCGTCGGTACGCGGGAGGCAAAGCGCTCGACCACTTCGGTGGATGGCGTAATCGGATACCCGGCCGCGAACCTTGCTCCAGCGGCCAGCGCCCCTTCGCAGCACGCGTGGTCGCCATCAATGAAGTGCGTGCCGGTCAGCACGCCATGAGCATCGGCTTTCATTGCGCACCTCCCGTCGGCTTCGTTGGTTTCGCAGTGCCCGCCGCCTTGGCTTCAGCCGCTTTCGTCCCGTAGATCGCAAAGTCCGGGCAATACATCCCGCACAGATCGCATCCACTGCATTTTTCCGGATGCACCACGTGCGGCGGATGATACCCCTTGGAGTTGAAGGCCGACGAGAGCGCGAGCACGTGTGTGGGACAAAACTCCACACAAAATCCACATGCCTTGCAGCGCTCGACCACAATAGAAACGCGTCCTTTTGCCACGAGAGCCCCCAGGTCGGAGTGTCGATCACTCCGGATTCAACCGCGCAGGATGTGATTATGCGTGGGGGTCTTGAGAAACGGTGTGACGCCGATCACAGGTCGCGGTGAGGGCAAGCACGACAAGAATTTAGCGTCCCTTCGTTCTAACTGCATGATTCCGCTGCGGTTCGACCTGCTTTCCTGCAACCTCGGTCCGTCAAGATACAGCTCTCTGTGACGAAAAGCGTGATGTTCATCACATCGAGGAGTGCGCCGCAGTACTCCGCTCCTCCGCCGGTCAATCCTGTTGCTGCTGCTTGTTCCCCGCCGTTTGCCTACGTCACTTAAAACCATCTACACTCGATTTTCACCGCCGAGCTTGCCGCTGTCCGCCAGCGCACGCCGCTGCAGGAGCCCTTTGGAGATCCTTGACCTCAGGCATTTCTCTTCCCTGGATTTGCGTCCCCTCCTCGATGACGAGACGCAACTCTGGTCGCGCCTGCTCTCCTGGGACTACTCCAGTTCCGCAGAAATGATCCTGCGCTACGTCGATGCCAAGATCCTGCCCGGGTACGCCGCGGTCGATCGCGGCCGCGTCTTCGGCTATTCCTTCTTCGTGTATGAAGGAAGCAAGGGAGTCATCGGCGACCTCTACGTGACAAACGGCGTGCGCCTTCCCGACTCGCGAAAAGTAGAAATCAGGCTGCTGACGCATGTCATCGAAACCCTGCAGCAGTCACCGGGTATTCACCGGGTTGAAGCACAGTTGCTCGCGCACGAAGCGAACGTAGTTTCGCGGCCGTTTCTCGAGACCGGGTTCCAACGGCATCCGCGGCTATTCATGACGTTAAATCTCGGCGCACCGGAGCGTCCGAAAAAACCTGTTCACACTGATATCGAGCTTCGGGGTTGGGCTGAAGCCGATTACCAGCCCTCAGCTGCCGTTATCACTGCGGCTTACCGGGGGCACGTCGACGCCCAGATCAACGATCAGTACCATACGCTCAGCGGATCGCTGCGCTTCCTGAACAATATCGTCCGCTTTCCCGGATGCGGGATTTTCGATCCCGAATCCTCGTTCGTCGCTCTCGAACGTCGATCCCGGAACCTGATCGGCATCATCCTGTGCTCTCGGGTGCGCAATGATGTTGCCCACATTACCCAGGTCTGTGTTTTGCCGGAGTTTCGCGGCAAGGGAATTGGCGAATCGCTCATTGCGGCCAGCGAAGGGGATCTCAGGAAAAGAAATTTTGCGATGCTCTCACTCACCGTAACCGAGGCGAATGCCCGCGCCGTGTCGCTCTATCGACGGCTGAACTTCGATTCAAAAAGGGTGTTTGATGCTTTTGTCTGGCAGGGCTGAAAAGCTCTTAGCGAAGGTGGACAATAAGAATACAAACCGAGCCGCTATCGCCTCACCAGCCACATGACCCAGCCCGCAACGAACACCCCGCCTATAAACATGCCAAAGCAGTAGAGACCATAGCGGATCATGTCTCGGGTGTTGTCGCGGTGCGTGATGCCGAAGACAATCGATGCAAAAACAGAGAACACAAGCGCGGCGCTGAAATGATTGAGAGTGATAGTCACTAGCTCTTCCTAAGTTCGTTTCAGAGTTTGGCTGAAAGCCGAGGGCTGACAGCTTTTTTCACTTTTTCTTGCCGATCGCGATGTGATACGCGTCCGCCATCGCGATGAAGTTCAGCAGGCCCGACACGATCATGAACTTCGTACCGTAATCCGCCGTTGCAAACGCAATCGCGCCCTGTCCCCAATCCTGTACCACGCTCAGTATGTACAAGCCGCCCGCTCCGACATCACCGACAAACCCCAGCATATCGAGAATGTCTCCGCCGTTCGCCTTGTAAATGCGGCCCTGCATGGCTAGCCCGAGCAGGAACAATGTCACGATCGAAATGAACAGCAGCGCGCCGCGAATCCAGCGCTTCTGGATCATGTGTCCCGCGCCCGGAATAAGCCATCCCACTGCCGGCGCGATCACCGCCATGGCGCTCATCGGCGCCGCCTGCGCCATTCTTGCTTTTTCTGTCGTCGTATTCGCCATCAAATCGTCACAATCTCGCGTTGAATTTTCCCAGTCACTTCGGCCCCTTTTGCTCTCACCAGCACGTTGACCTCGCTGCGCACCCCGAATTCTGGCAGATAAATTCCCGGCTCGATCGAAAAACAGGAGTTCGGCAGTATCCGCCGCTCGTCGTGAATCTCCAGATCGTCCATGTTTGCCCCATTGGAATGGACGTCGGTGCCAATCGAATGTCCCGTGCGATGGATGAAATATTCTCCGTATCCTGCCTTCTCGATATGCCCCCGTGTCGCGCGATCGACTTCCCAGCCGGAAATGGCCCGCCCCGCGCTGATCGCGTCGGTGACGGTTTTGACGCCGGCATCCCGGGCGTCACGCACAATCTCGAACACTTGGCGCATCCGGTCCGACGGCGCCTTGCCCACAAATCCCATCCACGTAATGTCGTAATACACCGCGCTGGCTATATTCTTCTTGCCCCACACATCCAGCAGGACGAGATCGCCTTCCCGAATCGCGACCGGATGGCTCGCATGCGGCTCGTAATGCGGATTCCCGGCATTCTGATTTGCGGCGACAATCGGCGGATCGTACGTCGGCAGGTTTTCCCGCGCGAACGCTTCCATAAACCACTGCTGGATCTCGTGCTCTTTCGTACCGCCGTTGCGCACCCGCCGTCCAATCTCTTTGAAAGCTTCCGCGACGATCCCATCCACGCTGTCGCGAGCCGCGAAGTGGGATTGAATCTGCTCCTCGCTCCATGTCGATTCGAATTGCGCTACGAGATCGGCCGAACTCACGATGTTCTTCCCCAAGCCTCGCAACAAGTCCACCGTCCCGGCGTCGACGAGTGAGATCGTGAACACGCTGTTGTTGGGAGAGTATTGCATCGCCAGGTCGCGATACTTGGCCAGGATCGATTTCAGCTGCTCGAACAGTTCTTTCCAGCCGGAATATTGATGTTTTTTGCCGGGCAGGGAATCGAGGTGTCCGGCCTCGATCTTGTGCACCAGTTTCACTGGCTCACCTTCGGCCGGAATCAGGTAGAACCATCGCCGCGTCACCATCATGCCCGCGGGTAGCCCCAAAACACGGTAAGCAATGGGGTCGCGGTGGTGGTGGTCGTAAAACAGCCACGCATCAATATTGCGTTCGCGCAGCGTCGATTGAATCGCAGGAAGGTTCATGGACAAACGTCTATTGTAAACAAGTGAAAGAGTTTCGGCGAATGCCTACTTTGCGAGCACGTGTTCCTTGACAGCGGAAGGCAGCGTCTCGCATGCGGTCCGTAGCACCAGCCGCGGAGCGCGCCCCCGAATCTTCATCAGGTAGGGAACTGTCCGTTTGGGGTCGAACTTCGCCGTCTCCCGCAGCAGCCATCCCAGTCCTTTCTGCACCATATCCTCTTCATCGGCGAGGAGCGAATCGGAAAGCTTCACAATTTCAGCAAAGAACATCCTGGCTCGTGCCCCACGAATCAGTGCCACGCAAGACGCTCGCCGGTGCCATCGCTTCGGAGATTTTGCCCAACGAAACACCGCTTTGGTTCGCGTTGTCTTCGCCGCGACCATCGGCGAAATCAAAGAATGCACCAGCCCGTCGTGATCTGCCCAGCTGCTGATTCGGTCCAGCCAGGACTCAAAGATCTTGAACTCACGGTCGCCACACTTTTCGGTCAAGCCCTCAAGCAGAAAGATCCCCGCAGCTTTTTCTTCCAAAACCAGCCCACGAAACAGCAGATCGGCAACCGTTACCAGGAAATCGAGGTCCTGCTGCCTCAGGAGTTCTTTCCGGCAACGCCGGATGGTGCGCCGCAAATCAGCCGTTCGCCAGCCATGCGACTTGATTTCATCCTTGAAGAACCATTGGATCCCCGACGCCCGCTCGGCAGACCCTCCCTCTTTGAGCGCACTTCGGATCTGCGCAGCAACTGCGTTCGCTGTGCCCGATAAAGGCGCCGTGCCCGAATCGAGGATTTCTCGAGTGCGCGGCATATCATTTCGCATCCACCGTTTCCGCCCGCACAACGCGGTCATAAATCCACAGCAGCAGCGTCGTGGCGATCCCCACGCCGATTACCCACCACCACACCATCTGCGGGCGATGTAGTTCTTCGCCATAGTGCCGGATCAGCCATCCGCTAAACGGCCCGCCAATGAACGATCCGATGCCGAGCGGCAGGAATGCGAATCCCATGTACGTGCCCTGCTGGTCCGGCGGGGCCAGACGGGAAATGTAGTCGTAATAGCGCGGCGCCTGGATGATTTCCCCGGTGGCTACAACGACCAGAGTCGCCACCGCCACCCACACCGAAGGATGAATGATTAAGAGGATCCATGCGACGCTCGAAATCAATGTCCCCAGGACAATGGCATGAAATGCGTGCAGCTTCTTGGTCAAAAAGCCAATCAGCATCGTGAAGCAGATGACAATGACAGGGTCCGTCACCAGGATGAGTTCCGTGTCGGCATTCTTGTCGATGTAGGAAGAAATGTACAAGGGCAATGCGATGAACTCTTGCCAGAAAACGATCCAGTATCCGGTGAAGATCAGCAGGAAAATCATGAAACGGGGATTTGAGAGCACGACGAGAAAATTCTTCGCGACTTTCCCAAGGCTTGGCGCAACGGTG